>JBEKJN010000056.1:0-13398 GCA_050011235.1 Verrucomicrobiota bacterium
AAAAGTCGAAGCGGATGGCTGAAATTTCGTTGGTGTGCTGCCGCAGGTAAGCTTGGTAGACATCGCGGTCGTAAAGACTCGGCGAAATGGCGTCGTGTCCTTTCAAGTCGAGGAACAACGGCAGCATTTTAACAATGCGGCCTTTTTCAATCCCGTCGGCGAAGGCCGGGAGCACGGCGAACAGCAGCAAAATCATCAAGAAACGGCGCATGACGGAACAATAACGAACAGCGTGGCAAACTCAACTCCGATTTGACCTCGTCTTAATCCCGCTCTGGATCGCGGCTCAGGACGTTGGCGCGGTCATTTCCAGTAAAAACTCAGAACCCGGATGTTCGCCGGCGAATTGCGGAAGAGGATGGCGACATATTCGCGTTTTTGAACGCCGATTTGTGCGGTGACGTGGACTTCGAACGTGGAGCTGCGCGTCGTGAGAAGGTTTCCCGCCTGTTGAGCAAGGGCCGGGGCGCCGGCACTTTGAAGGGCCGCGGCGGCGTTTTGGAAAGGCGTGTCGTCCTCCGTGCCGTCCACGCCGTCGGGACCAGCGCGTAACTTGATGATGTTTTCGGCCGTGACGGCGTCCACGCCGGGAATCATTTGCAGGACGTTCACGTCGGCGGTGTTGATGTTGATGCGTCCGGTGGAAATGGGCGTGAAAACGTCTTTCAACCCGAACGGATAATCAGGGGTCTGACCGGGCGCGGTGCCAAAACCGAGCTTGTTCCGGAATGTCGGGCCCGATGGGTTCGGCGCGCTGCCGCCATTATACATTTCAGGTGTGACGCCGCGCACAAGCAACAATTCGGATATGTCGTCAATCGGCGCGTTTTTGGCGTAGTAAGGCGGGTCGAGTCCCTGATAATAATCGCTTTCCGCGCCAGCAACGCGCGGCGGGCCAACCGGACCAATCCAATCCTGAATCGAATCCGCCACCACGGAAATGTCATTGGCGTCCACGCCCATGAGCGTGAGCGCCTGTTGGATTTCGAGGCCGTTGGCGGTATTTATGTTCGCCTTGCGTTCGAGGTCAACGATTTTGATGGAAACGGTTCCGCCCCCGACGTAAAAATTGTTCAAAGAAAAACCAGCCAGCGGGCCATTGGTCTCGCAATCGGATCCCGGCCCGCCCGCCCAGATTTGATTCAAGGAATCATAAGGGCACCTTTCCTGCGCCAAAACCCAGCGCGCCAGTTCCACGCCTGAGCGGCCGAGCCAATACATCTGCGTCTCCGAATTTGCGTTGAACGCGAGCCGCGTCTCCACTTTCATTGACAGTGCGAAACCCGCCGCCAGGGCGGACAGCACCAGAATCGCAATCAACGCGACGATGAGCGCAATGCCGTCGGAGTTGTGGCCAGGGCGGATTTTCATCAGTGGCCGATTTGCAGGACGGATGGCAGCGTGACGGACGGGATGGCGATGATGCGCGTTACCGCAAGCTCCGGCGCCGTGTTGCCGGCGTTAGCGTTGCCACCGAGCGCAAGGCTGATGCGCACCATTGTGGGAATCGAATTCGTGGTGTCCCACTCATCAATCCAGTCCATCGTTCTGAGGTCCCAGCACTCAACGGTGAATTTTTTCACGTCGTGCGCCAGCACGAGCGGCGTCTGCCGTTCGTCCGGATCCATCTCCATGAGCACCGGAGTCTGGCGCAGCACCAGATCCTTTTCCGAGCCCGGCCCCGGCTCCAGTGTGAAGGTGAGCCGCCGCAAGCTGAAGTCCCGGCCCAAATCCGGATTAACGAATTTCCGGTTGCGCGGAAAAATGTCCGGGAGCCGCGCGGTAAAGCTCAATCCCGTCTGGTCGCCGTTCTGGACGACGAAGTCGTAATACTTCATGGACGCCTGAAAGGACTGAACGCACGTGAGAGAATCCTCAATCGTCCGCAGGGCGATGCGCTGGCGTTGGGCCCGGGCCGCGGTGTGCTGACCGACCTGCGACGCGCGTATAATCAGCGTCCACGTCGAATAAATTGCGGCGATGACGATGCTGAAGATCGCCATGGCGACCATGATTTCAATCAGCGTGAAGGCGCCGCGGCGGGATGGTCGTGTAAAATTCATCTGGCCACGGTTGCTCCGTCAAGGCTGCCGGCGGGCGATTGGGGACTAAAAAATAAATTGGTCATGCTCGAGATGATCTCGTGGTTGCCGGTCGTGCTCCGCACGGTATAACCCACCTGGAAAAGTTTATTGGTTCCCACCTCCTGGACATCGTAGGTGCAATCGTAGCCGTTGTAGGCGTCACCGAGCATGTCGCCAAGGTTGACGGTGTAAGTGCCTTCGACCTGTTGGTTGGTCACCGAAAGCCAGGCCGCCACCGCGCCTGCGTCCACCAGCGGTCGTTGCAACCGCCGCGCGTTGTCGAGCGAGCTGGACACCAGCGCCAGAATCGAGAACACGCACATGAAAAAAACGCCGATGGCAATCATCACTTCCAGCAAGGAAAATCCATATCGCCGCGCGATGGTTTTGGTTTCGGTCTTCATTTGTCCACATCCGACACGGTGGCCAGCCCGGTGGAAAACTCCAGTGTGACTTTTCTCCGGTCTCCCTGGCTGAGCAGCACCAGCGTCATCTCGTCGCTCGTTCCATCCGGATAAAAGAACACACGCGCCGATTTCGACGCGCCGTAGTCCTGCAAATTAATGTCGAGCATCGCAATCTCGACGCCGTCGGGCAAGGTGGAGGACGTGACCCTGCCGGACGACGCGTTCTTGCCGCCGGCCCCGCCTTCCACTTCGAATCGGCGCTCCGGCGGATAAAAAACGATCGCGGTCGTCTGGTTCTGCAAAATCGCCCGCATCTGCGCCTCGTCGCAAACGTTCTTCACGTCGCTCACCGCCTTGCGCATGCCCTCCTTGCGGAAGGTTTGGAGGATTGAAGGCACACCCATCGCCGCGATCAGGCCCATGATGGCCACGACAATCATGACTTCAATCAGCGTGAACGCCCCAAGTGGAAATTTTTTTCTGGCGGCGGCTGTTTTCATTGCCAGCTCACGCGTGGATTTGTGAAACCAGCCGGAACAACGGCAGCAAAATGCTGATCAGCAGGAAGCACACGATGATGGCCATGATGATAATCAGCACCGGCTCGATGAGGTTGGTCATCACGCGCAGGCCGATTTGCAGTTCGCCTTCGTAGGTGTCCGCGAGATTGTTCAACGCGCCCGGCACATCGCCGGTCTCCTCGCCGATGCGCACGAGGTCCACCATCAACTGCGGGAAAAGTTTGCTGTGCGCCAGCGGCTGCGCCAGCGTCTTGCCGTCCGTGACGGCGTCGCGCGTCTGGGAAATCGCCTCCTTGATCAGGCGGTTGGACATGACCTGTTCCGTGATTTTCAATGCGGTCAGCACCGGCACGCCGTTTTGCAACAGCGTGCCAAGCGTCCGCGCAAACTGGCTGAACAAATTCAGTTTGACCACCTTGCCGAACACCGGCGCCTTCATTTTCCATTCGTCCAGTTTGCGTGCACCTTCCTCGCTGGCTTGAATGCGCTTGAACACAATGACCGCCATAATCATCAGAAACACAAGCAGCCACCAGTAGTGCAGCACGAAATTGCTGAACCCGATCAGCAGGCGTGTCGGCAGCGGCAGTTGAACGTCGAAGCCGTTGAAAATGATTATGAAGCGCGGCATGATGAAGGTCATGAAGAACACGATGATGCTCGCGCCCACGCAGACCACCATCGCCGGATAAATCAGCGCCGAGGTGAACTTCGCCTGCAACTCGGCGAACTGCTGGAAATGGTTCGCCATGCGCCGCAAAACTTCCACGAGCGAACCGCTTTGCTCGCCCGCACGCACCATGTTGACATACAAATCCGAAAAAATGTGCGGCTGCCGCGCCATCGCGTCCGACAAGCCGCGGCCCTCGGAGACTTCCTGTTTCAAGTCACGGCTCACCTCGGCGGGAATGCCCTTGGACTCCAGATGTGTCATGCTGTTCAGCGCCACCGTCAGCGGCATGCCGGAGTTGAGCAGGTTGGCCAGTTGTTGGGTGAACGTTGCCAATTCCTGCAACCTTGGTTTCCGCTTCTGCTGAAGCTGCGCGCGCACCGTCGGCGGCAAAAACGCGAGCAAATCCACTTTTTTCCCGCCGCGCGGCTGGCCGTTGACAGCCGCGCCGCCCTTGGCCGTGTCCACCGCGATGGGGAAAAGCCCCAGCCGCTGGATTTGCACCAGGGCCGCCGGACGGTCAGCCACCTCCAAAACGCCTTCCACCAGCTCGCCGGAGCGGCGCCGGGCCTTGTAGGAAAATTGCGGCATATCCCTTTATCTAAAACCGTTGCGCGCCAAAAGTTTCACGCGCCGCCGCGATGGTAGCCCTGCAAATCCAGCGTGACGTGCGTGTAACCGATTTTTTTGAGCGTGTCGGTGACCTTTGCCGAAATGCCGTCCTCCAAAAATCGCGGAATCTCCGCCGGCCCAAGCTCGATGCGGGCCAGATGAAGTGCGGAATGCGGAGTGCGGCGTGCGGAGTTTTGCGCGTCGGAGGTGGCACTGTTTCCATTCCGCATTCCGAACTCCGCACTGCGCATCTCATGATGCCTCACCCGCACGTCGTGAAATCCCAGATCGCGCAGAACATTTTCCGCCTGTTCAATCATGGCCAGTTTTTCCGGCGTCACCGGCTCGCCATGCGGCACGCGCGAACTCAGACACGCCATCTGCGGCTTGTCCGCCGTCGGCAAACCGAGTTGTCCCGACAGCTCGCGGATTTCCGCCTTCGTCAGGCCGGCTTCCTTGAGCGGCGCGCGCACTTGAAACTCCGCCGCCGCCTGCGCGCCGGGACGGAAATCACCCGCGTCACTCGCGTTTTCACCGTAGGCAATCACCGCGAAATGGCCGGCGCGCGCCAGCGGCGTCAATTGTTCGAACAACTCGTGTTTGCAAAAATAACAGCGATTGGCCGGATTGGCCGTGTAATCCTCGTTTTCAAATTCCTTCGTCTGAATGACACGGACCGGGAACGAGAATTTTTCAGCCACCGCCAGCGCGTCGGCGAGTTCACGCCGCGGCAAACTTGGCGAATCGGCAATGACGGCCAGGAATTTTTCGCCGAGCGCCTCATGCGCCACGCGTGCGAGAAGGGCCGAGTCTACGCCCCCCGAATACGCCACCAAGCACGAGCCGTAGCCGCGCAATACCTGGCGTAATTGTTCAAGTTTGTTTGCTGACACGACCCCAAAACTCGCATTTCCCGAATCACTTGTCGAGTCACGTAAAAAGCTTGACGCGGATGGCGGTTTGGGTTGTCTTGTAGGCAAGATGAAAACGAAAATCTTTCTGGCGTTTCTGGGAGTGGCCATCATCACCAGCGGTTGCGTCAACACGGTGAGCGGCACGAAAACGGGGGCCTTGTTGCCTAACCGGGATCAGGTTCAAGGCCGTTATCAACGGTCCGTGGACCAGGTCTATCAAGCGGCGGTGCAGGTCGTTCAAAGCGATGGTGTCGTGGTGACGGAATTCATTCCGCACGATACGACCAACACCGTGCGTGCGTTGAAAGGCAAGGTAAACCAGCGCAATGTGTGGATACGCGTGGCCGCGGAGGATCCCCAAATCACGCAGGTCACCGTGCAGGCGCGCACGAAGGTGGGCGGTGACGTTGACCTTGCCCACCAACTGGAAAAGGAAATCGCGCTAAAGCTGACGACACAGTGAGCCTTGTTTCAAACCGAGTTTCTGTTCATAAACGCCGGGTTTCACGCCCGGCGTTTCTTTTTGGCGATGAGCACGCGCTAAAATTCAAGTGGTCCGGGACTTTTCCCGGATGATGTGGTCGGGATGATTGGCCCGGCTGATGGCCGTGTCATAGGTGATGGCGCATTTGCAGTATAAGTCGTAAAGGCAATTGTCCATGAGCACCATCCCTTCCTTGCGCCCGGTTTGGATCGTGTTTTCCAGTTGGTGCAACTGGTTTTCCCGGATCAGGTTCCGGATGGCCCCGTTGGCCACGAGCAATTCGTACGCGAGCACCCGGCGGCGGCGGTCCGCCGCCGGCAACAGGTCCTGAGCAATGATTCCCTGCAACGCGTTGGCGAGCTGGAGCACAATTTGCCGCTGCGCGCTGCCTTCGAAAACACCGACAATGCGTTCGAGCGCATGCGAAACGTTGGGCGAATGCATGGTGGCCAGCACCAGATGGCCGGTTTCCGCCGCGGTCAAGGCCGTGGCAATCGCCTCGTGATCGCGCATCTCGCCCACGACAATCACATCCGGGTCCTGCCGCAACACGTGAATCAAGGCGCGATTGAACGAGCGCACATCCGTCAACACCTCCTGCTGCACGACAATGGCGCGCTTGTTTTCATGGACAAATTCAATCGGGTCTTCAATGGTGACGATCTTGCAGCGGCGTTCGCTGTTGATGAGGTCCACCAGATAATTGAGGGTCGTCGTTTTGCCCGCCCCCGTTGGACCGGTAATCAGGACCAAACCGTTCGGCTTGCGCGCCAGATCGTCGATCTTTTCCGGGAGGCCCAGTTCCTCGCGGGTGGCAACTTTGTCGCCGCAAAAACGAAAGCTCATTTCCGGGTGTCCGTTGCGCCGGTAAAACGTGGCGCGCACGCGTCCCGCTACACTGTGCAGCAGGGAAATGCAAAGCTCCCATTCCGACTCGAATTTTTTCTTCTGTTGTTCATTCAGCAGGCCGTCCGCCATCGTGGTGATTTCGTCTTCGGTCAGCGCGTCTTCGTCGGCGATGATGATTTCGCCATTCACGCGAAAGGCGGGCGGCACGCCGGCCAGCAGATGCAAATCGGAGGCATCAAATTCGTTGGCGGCGGACAAAAGCCGGTTCAGGTTTTCCATCTTCATCGGTTGAACAGTCGCCGCCACCAGCCGCGCGCATGCGCCCAGAACCCGTTCTGGGAGAGCTCGATGAGGGACAGATCGAT
Source organism: Verrucomicrobiota bacterium (assembly GCA_050011235.1). Lineage (GTDB taxonomy): Bacteria > Verrucomicrobiota > Verrucomicrobiia > Limisphaerales > UBA11358 > UBA11358. The sequence goes on from JBEKJN010000056.1 coordinate 6,907, forward strand.
TTCGCTAGAATGCGGGTTCAATTGTTGCGCCTGCAAGAACGAATTTTTGGCCGGGCCGATCAAACCGAGCGCCAGCTGGCATTGGCCCAGCTCGAGCCACAAAAGAAAATGACCGGCGTTCCATTCGATGGCCTGCTGCAGCAGCTTCAGCGCGAGGACGAATTGTTTGTAGTAAAACCGGATCCGGGCCGCCAGCCAGGCCACAAACCAGTCCTTCGGCGCCAGCAACAACGCCTTCTCAAAACAATAATCCGCCCGGTGCTCTTTGCGCGCGAGCATCACGTCGCCGCGCGCGAGCCAGACATAGGGTGTGTCGCCGCGTTCCTCGATGGCCGCGTCCGAAAACGCCAGCGCGCCCTGCAAATCGCCGCTGCGGCCGAGCGCCACGGCCTTGGCGGCGAGCAGTTCCGGTTCGTTGGGAAACTGTTCCAGCGCCTTGTCGGCCCACAACCTCGCCTCGCGATATTCGCCCAGTTCGATCAACATCCGTACCTGCCCGGTCCATGCCGCGGCGTTCTGCGGGTTGAATTCCAGGACTTTGGAGTAAAACCGCAAACCCTGCTCGAAGTTCCCGGTTTCAAAGGCCGTGCGCGCCTCGGCGAAATAATACGCCTCGTCCTTGACCAGCGCCTTTTCCCTTGATTGCGACTGGTCTTCGAACTCGTCCTCGAACTCAAGATTGACAAACCGGCTCATGACAAAATTTGCCGCCGCCAAAACCACCGTTTGAAGGGTTTTCCTGCAAACTGTTCCCGGGACACGGTTGCCATCTGCAGCATGGCGGCTGAGATGCGGTCTTCGCCCACATTCCCGTGCCCGCTTATACCAACGTTTGGCCAGACGAACCAATTATTTTCCGGCACGGTCAATCCGCCGGAAGTCGGCATATGTGGGAGGGACGGGTGCGAAATACCGTTCACCGTGAATGCTTTCGGCGAAAACTCCACGCGGTCGCCGGCCATCGCCAGCACCGGCCCCAGTCCCATGCCGGACCGCACGCGCACGGCGCCTTCCTCCCATCCACCGCTCCCCCGCAGCCGGTAGGCGATCCAATCGCCGCACCGGATGGCATCGGCCGAAAACTGCCGTTGCACAACCGCCACCTGCCCGTTGATGCGAAGCGGCATCAACCAGTGCTGCAGGATGACATTCCGCGCCGGCAAGTAGATGCCGAGGCCAAGCGCCACCAAAGTCAGAAGCGTAAAAAACAGGCGGGATCTTAATTGCTCCTGCTGTAGCAACGGACTGCAATAATACATGAACCCGGTGGTGTGAATCGAAAGCAGCAGGCCAAAGGCAAAATTTCCGGCCGGACGACCGAACCACACCATGAACGAAAGGAACAAAAATCCGCAACCCAGCAACGCAGCCTTTCCCCAGAGTCTGGGTCCCCGGATATGAACCGCGAGACCGGGCACCAGGAAACCGGCAACCACCCCGCCCCAGGTCATTTCCCGCGGCAGATGAATGCGATCCAAAGCCAGCCTGCGCCGGACGGCGTCGCCCAAACAAAAAAACGGGCTGTACCACCGCGCCCGGGGCGGGTAGTACTCCGACTCCGCTGCTTTTGCGTTCAATCTGGCCACAAGTTGGAGTTCAAACTTCAGCTTGCTGGCTGAGAACAGGCGAAAGTCTGGACCGATATCAATGTCGCTGGTCAATGTGATACTGCACCTGCTCATCCGGCTCATAAAACTCGCTGGTTTCGCGCCGGGATTTCATTTCTCCAACCACCTGCTCGAAGATTTTCATCGCTTCGAGACAACTTTTGCCCTTGTACCCTTTGACGTGCACCTCGACGCTGCCGTCGGGCGAAATCGTGATTTCAAATTCGCGTTGTGGCATAAAACTTTTCTCTGGTCATGCTTCACTTTTGGCCGGGCCGGGCGGGAATAAACATTCAATCACAGGCAATCGCACACCGGTTGGTGTTGGGTGTTCGATGTTGGATGTTTGATGTTTCGTACATAAAAATTTACCCGTCCCAATGCCGCACTTTCAGGTGAATGGCCTGGTTTTCATCCACTTCCTCCTCCACGACCACGAACTGGCGGGCGCGTATTTCATCCATTAACCGCTGGTGGACGTATTTTTGCACCACGCGCCGGCTCAACTCCTCGCCGATGGCGCGCAACTCCTCATCCGAATGGCCCGGCCCGGTCACGCAAACCGAGGCCTTCCCGCGCGCGTCCCGCGAGAACGTCACGGTCACGCCGCCGCGCGTGACCTTGATCTGCTGGTCGCGGCCAAGCTGGTTGGTGACGATTTCGCTCTGTTCAATTTCGAGTGTGACCTCGCGTTCGCCGGTTTCAGCAGTCCGGCTGGTTTGGCTCTGGTTGATGCCCTCCTTGACTATCGTGTAGCCGAGCGAGGTTGCCGCCGCCGCCACCGCCGCGCTGAAGGCCGGCCACGCCGCGATGACCACCGGTGTTAAAATGCAGACTGCGCTCATATTTTTTTCAGGCTTTGACCTTTCACTAATTTTGACCGGGCCACGCGCAATTCGTCACGTGACAAGGAAGCATACCGCGACCGATTTTGCCGTTTTGCCCGCGCGCGGCGCATGCCCCTCCAAATCCAGGCCGCTGCCAGAAATCCGGCGCCCGGCAGTGCCTGCAACCAATAGTCCTGCAGGTCGAATGCACTGAAAACCGCCCCAAGGACGGCCCCCACAGCCAGCACCCCCAGAAAGGCCATCAGGGCCGTCAGAAAAAGAATCCCATAACGGCGGTCTTTGTAATTGTCATACAGGCTGCTCCAGAACGAATTCATTTGAAACGTGGTTGTGTTTTCAGGTTTCGCATGGACACCGGTGTTACAATTCCCTCCGCCGTTCTTCCTCTTCAACCTTGACCGGCTGGATGACGCTGGCGTTGCGCGTACGTCCGGCGGCCCATTTGCGTTGTGAAGTGACCTTCTCCGCCATGGTCTTTGCCATCGGCACCGTCTGCCTCAGCGAAGTGAGCACGTGGCTGGTCGCCAGTTCCTGCTTCTCATAAAACGCGTCGTAGAGCGCGCTGATGATGGCTTCCTCGATTTCAGCGCCGCTGAAATCCCCGCTCGCCTCCACCAGCGTTGGAAGATCGAATTTTTGAGGGTCGCGGCCGCGTTTGCCCAGGTGAATCCGGAAGATTTCCGTGCGTTCCTCTTCGCTCGGCAGGTCCACGTAAAATATTTCGTCGAGGCGTCCCTTGCGCAGCAGTTCCGGCGGCAGTTGCGAAACGTCGTTCGCAGTCGTCACCACGAACACCGGCGTGTTTTTTTCCGAAAGCCACGTGAGAAACGTGCCGAAGACGCGCGCGGTCGTGCCGCCGTCGGTCGCGCCGGAGCTTTGCGACCCGACAAACGCCTTGTCAATTTCATCCACCCATAGCACTGCTGGCGCGACCGATTCGGCGACGGCGATGGCCCGGCGCACGTTTTCTTCCGACGAGCCCACGAGGCTGCCGAACATCCGGCCCATGTCGAACCGCAGCAGCGGCAATTGCCACAGCCGCGAAACCGCCTTGGCGCAAAGGCTCTTGCCGCAGCCCTGCACGCCGAGCAGCAAAATCCCCTTCGGCGGGGGCAGCCCAAAGGCGCGGGCCTCGTCAGTGAACGCCACCGCGCGCTTGTTCAGCCAGTCCTTCAGCACCGCCAGGCCGCCGACGTTTGAAAAATCCTCGTTGGCCGCGTAATACTCCAGCAGCCCGCTCTTGCGGATGATTTGCTGTTTTTCGGCGAAGACTTCATTGACGTGCTCGGCGGCCAGGCGCTGGTTTTGGACGATGATTTTGGCGAACACATTTTCCGCCTCCCCAAGCGTCAAACCCAGCGCCGCTTGCAGCAGCCGCTCACGGCCCTCGGCGTCGAGATCAATCTGAACCTGTTTCCGGTCGCGGACCTCGGCAATGATTTTGTCGAGCATTTCGCCAAGGTCCTCCTTCGTCGGCTGCGGAAAATTGATGACCGTGATTTCCTTGTCCAGTTCCGCCGGAATTTCCATCACCGGTGAAATCAGCACGATGGTTTTGTAGCTGTTTTTCAGATGCAGCGCGATGTCCTTGAGCTTCCGGATGATGGCAAAGTTGTTTTTGGTTAGAAACGGATGGAAATCCTTGAAAATGAAGATGGCCGGCTCGATCTGCTCGATGACCTGGTCCAGCGCCGCGAGGGGGTCTTTGGTGGAGGCGTTGCGGCTTTTCTGCGACTGGATGGACGTGCCGGCGGGCACGATGCCGTTGCTGTAAGTCCACTCGTAAACTTTTTTCTGCCGCTTCTGGGCGATCTCGACGATCACGTTCTGCACCCGCATTTCCTCGCTCGTGATGATGTAAAGAATCGGGTAGCGCGCGCGGATCAGGATTTCGAGTTCAGTTTGGAAGTTCATGCTTGTGTGATTCGTGACGCGTGACGCGTGAGGTGATTTGTTCGCACTCGGGATTTAATCCGGCCAGGAGACCGGCGAAAACCGGAGTCAGATTGTGGGCCAAAATCCGGCCGTCCGGCAAAATCAGAAATTCGCTCACCAGGTTTTCGCCGGATGGTCTGCAACTTTTTTTTGCCGGCTGATTTTTCATGGAATTAAATTCAATCCGAACTCCCGCGCAAGTCCAGCCGCGCGGTTGCTTTCCTTCGTTGAAACCGTTCTCCGCAATTCGTCATGCCGGGCCGAGCGCCACGCCGGCCAGAAACCGGAGCGCAAATTCACTTTGACCCCGGTCAGATTTTCCGCGAGCCAAGCCGCGACCGGACGCCAGCAACATTCCACATGCCCGGGCATCAGCAAGTGGCGCACGATGAGTTCACTGTGGCCGGCGGCCCAACGCAGATTTTCCTGCACCACCCGGACATAGTCCGGAATTTTCGCCAACCGTTGCGCACAGGCGTCATTGCCGAATTTATAGTCCGCCACCCAGACGTCGAACATGCCATCGAGCAACTCACGCGCCGGCGCCGCCCCGTGGGCATTGGTCTTCCAGACCAACCGGGCCGTCTCTGGCAGTGCCGATACCAATTCCAGCGCGGCTGGCAGGTGGATGGTCGGCTCACCACCCAATACCATGATGGTTCGCGCACTGCTTTGCAAGGCGGCCACGGCCCGTGCGGCCATGGTTTGAGCGTCAAAACCCAGGCCGGCCCGCGGGTTCCAGCTCGAAGCGCCGGTGATACAGAAATCACAGCGCAGGTCGCATCCGCTCAGGGCAACAGCGAAGGTGGGAATCAATTCCAGTTCGTCCGAAACTTCAGTTTGGGCGGAAAAAAATCGCGCTTCGGCCCCGGCATGACAGAGGCCTTCCTGGCCCGTCAACCGATTGACGCCGCAATCGTGGGCGCAAAAACGGCAGTCGGCGAGCATCGCCCGCGCGACTCGCGCCCGTTCGTGCGCCAGGACGGAACGTGGAGCGCTGGCCTCCGGCCCGGCGCGTTGGAGTTCGCGCTTAGGCATGCCTTTCGAACAATCCCGCACATCGCGGGATTGAACTCCAACCTCTTCGCGCCGGACTTGGGACCGGCGTTTCTGTGCGGCGCAGATCATAGTTCCAGTCGGGCCGCGCGTTCGGAGCGGATTTGTTGCGCGGTCTTGCCCATGAAAAGTTTTGCGCGCGCGGTTAGCCAAAGCCATCCGGCCAAGCCGCCGCACCACATCGCCAGCATCAGGAACCAGCCCGAACAGAAGAATAGAATGAGCGAGTTGATGGTTGCGACCAAAATCGCCGCCTGGCGCACGGAGATTTCACCGATGCCAAGCAGGATCAGGCGTTCGTTGCGGTAAAACCAATCCCACGCGGCCAGCAGCGCAAAAATCATCGCGGCATTTCCGGCGACGCAACATTCCATTCCCGGTTTCAACAGAACAACCGGCAACGCCCCGGCAAATGTTCCCAGGAGGCAATAGCCCCAGAACCCGCGCGAAGTCCAGTTCCGGCCAAGAACGGCCACCAGCGTCGCCAGCCAGAACATGCTGACAAACCAGTCTATCCAGCCGCCGGGCAGGAAGGCATAACTCACGATGCGCCAGACCTGTCCCTTCCAAACCAACGCCGGGGCCAGCCCGAGCCAGCCGTAGAGGTCAAACGTGTGCGTGTAATGCCCCGCCAGCGCGAGCGGAAAACCGAGCACGTACGCCAGCAACACCAGCCGCGCGCCGGGCGTCTGTGATGAAAAGATGTTTCGGAATATTTTTTTCATGAATTGGCCCCTCCAAACAGACGTTTCCACCAGGTTGTCTTCGGTGCGGGCAGATCGGCGGCGGATTTTTGGAGCCGTTGGGCAATGCCCGGCGGCACGGTCGTGTGCGCGGCGTCGTAACGCAGCAACTCTTCGGCATTGGCAAATTCGCGGGCGGACTGCGATTGCGTCTGATGCTCGGCAGCTTGTTGTTGCTGCTGCTCCGCGGAAAGTTTGGTCTGGTGTTTCATAATTCAGCCTCAGGCGGTTTTTTCAAACAGGGCGGCAAAAAGTTTGCGGGCGCGATGCAGTTTTCCGCGCACCGCGTCGGGGGATTGCCCG
>JBEKJN010000057.1:0-12578 GCA_050011235.1 Verrucomicrobiota bacterium
TTTGAAACGGTCGTGGATCAATCTTCACCACCACCACCACTGCCGCCACCACCGCTCATTTGGGTAATCATGGCAATCAACGGCAGGAACATGGCGATCACGATGCTGCCGACGATGAACGCCAGAGCGACGATCATGATCGGCTCAAGCAGGGAGGTCATGGCAGCAACGGCATTGTCCACCTCTTCCTCGTAATTGTCGGCGATTCTCAAGAGCATTTCCGGCAAGGCGCCGGTCTGTTCGCCGACGTCCACCATGCTGACGACCATGGGCGGAAAAACCGCCGAGCTTTCCAGGGGCGCGGTGATCGTTTCACCTTCCTTCACACTTTCATGCACCTTGGCGACGGCATTGCTGATGACAACGTTGCCGGCGGTCTCCTTCACGATGGTCAACGCCTGCAAAATGGGGACACCGCTGCTGACGAGGGTGCCGAGCGTGCGGGTAAAACGGGAAATGGCCACCTTGCTGATGACCGGCCCGATGGCGGGCATCTTGAGTTTGAATTTGTCCCATATCAGTCGGCCGACTTTGGTCTTGAGGAACAGGGCGAACAAAACCCATGCCACCGCCAGGCCGCCCATCACCGGCAAAATGTGGTGCCGGATGGCGTCGCTGACCGCGAGCACAAAGAGCGTAAATTCCGGCATCTTGAGACCCTCCATGCCGGCGAAAACTTCCTTGAACCTGGGCACGACAAACGTCATCAGCAGAATCAGGATGCCGGTGGCGACAATCAACACGGCCACCGGATAAAACAGCGCGGCCTTGATCTTGCCTTTGATCTTCTGCGCCTTTTCGGAGAATTCGGCCAGGCGTTTCAAGACCACTTCCAGCACGCCGCCCAGCTCGCCCGCCTTGACCATGTTCACGAACAGGCGGTTGAAGGTTTTTGGATGTTGCGCCAGCGCCTCGGAAAAAGTGCTGCCACCCTCAATCGCCAGGGCCAGTTCACCGAGGATGGATTTGAGCGTGGCATTGCGCTCCTGTTTTTCGAGCACGCGCAACCCGCGCAGGAGGGGCAGGCCGGCATCCACCAGCGTCGCCAGTTGCCGCGTGAAGGCCGTCAATATTTTTTGTTTTACCCGGCCGCCGAGTCCGGGGATTTTGATTTGGAAGTTGAGCGCGCCGCCCTTTTTTTTGCCGCCGACCCTGGCCTTTTTGCCGGTCTGCTTTTCCTGGCCTTTTTCGGCCTCGGCGATTTTGGTCGGGAACAGGCCCATCTCCTTCACGCGGCCAATGGCCTCGTTCTGGGTGGCGACTTCCAGGCTGCCCTTCGTTTCGTTGCCACGGGCGTCCAGTGCCACGTAGTTGTATTTTGGCATAACGGTCAGGTGTATTTGACGACTTCCTCGATGGTTGTACCACCCTCAAAGATGCTGCGCAAGCCGTCTTCACGCAAGGTCACCATGCCCAACTCGACGGCTTTCTGCCGCACCACCACCGTCGGCGCGCGTTCGTTGATGAGGGCGCGGATGGGTTCGCTGATGATGAGCAATTCAAAAATGCCTTTCCGGCCCTTGTAGCCGGTATCGTTGCAGGCCGAGCAGCCACGCCCGTAATGAAACACCTTGTCGCCCAAATCGTGCGGCGAAAGATTCAACAGCGCCAACTGGTCCTCCGTCGGCTCAAACGGCGTCTGGCAATTCTTGCAAATGACCCGCACGAGCCGCTGGGCCAGCACGGCCATCAGGGTCGAGGAAATCAAAAACGGCTCGACGCCCATGTCAATCAGGCGCGTGACCGCGCCCGCGGAATCGTTCGTGTGCAACGTGCTCATCACCAGATGGCCGGTCAGCGACGCCTGAATCGAAATCTGCGCCGTCTCCAAATCGCGCATTTCGCCGACCATGATGATGTCCGGGTCCTGGCGCAAAAACGACCGCAGCGCCTTGCCGAACGTCATGCCGACGGCCTCATGAATGGCGACCTGCATGATGCCTTCGATGTCGTATTCGACCGGGTCTTCCGCCGTGAGCAGTTTGGAGTCAATCACGTTGATGCGGCGCATACAGGAATACAGCGTCGTCGTTTTCCCGCAGCCGGTTGGCCCGGTGACGATGACAATGCCGTTGGGCCGTTGAATCACCTCCGTCATGAAATCATACACGTGTTTGGGGAGGCCCAGCGATTCCATTTCCAGGTTCACGGACGAGCGGTCGAGCACGCGCAACACCAGCGATTCGCCGAACTGCGTCGGCAGCGTGGACACGCGGAGGTCAATCTGGCGGTTCCCCATCATGTAATTGATGCGGCCGTCCTGCGGCAGGCGCCGTTCCGAAATGTTCAGGTTGGACATGACTTTCAGGCGTGAAATGACCGGCAACGCCAGGTGCTTGGGCGGCGGTGACATTTCGTAAAGCGCGCCGTCCACGCGGTAACGGATGCGAAATTCCGTCTCGAACGGCTCGAAATGAATGTCGCTCGCGCGGTCCTGAATGGCCTGTTGCAACACGAGATTCACGAATTTCACGATCGGCGCCTCATTGGCCAGTTCGGTCATGAGTTTTTCATTATCACTTGCGCCGGCCTCGTTGACTTCGCGCGCGATGTCCGTGTCGGCGCCGAGTTCCTTGAGAATTTCCGAAAAGCTTTCGCTTTCTTCCTGACCATAAAGCCGGTCCAGGATTTTTTCGATTTCGGCGGGATCCGCCACAACCACCTGCAGGTCGCGTTTGGAGGCGAACTGGATTTCGTCGGCCTGCGCCGGGTCGAGCGGATCCGCCAGCGCCACCTGCACCGTCGAGCCTTTCAACGCGACGGGGATACAACGATACATTCGCGCGACTTTGGCGGGAATCGTTTGCACCAGCTCGGGGGGAAATTCCCGGTCGCGCAGCGACACGACCTCGGTGCCGAGGTTGGTCGCCATCACGTGCAGGATGTCGTCGAGCTTCATGACGCCGAAGTCCTGCAAGACCTCGATCACGGGCGCGCCGGTGCGCTTGAGTTCGGCAATGACTTCTTCGTATTGCAGGTCGTCAATCAGCCCCTGCTCTTTGATGAGCGACAGCAATGGACTGGAAAGTTCTTCAGCCATGGGAAAATCATCATGCCTTCGATTTGGACTCGGCGCCGGAGCCGGTGGCCTGGGCCAGTTCCAATTCCTGCAACTTCTGCTGAATCGTCGTCGGGTCCTGCGCCTTGGTGATGACTTCCTCGCGCGCGATCATGCCTTGCAGATATTTGTCAATCAGGAACGAGTCGAGCGTCACCATGCCCCATTTGGCGCCGGTCTGGATGTCCGACTGGACGCGGAACGTTTTGTTGTCGCGGATCAGCGCGGAAATGGACGGCGTGTTGACCATGATTTCAAAAATTGCCACGCGCCCCGGCTTGTCTATGCGCGGCAGCAGCAATTGCGAAATGACCGCCTGGAGCACCGTCGAGAGCTGAATGCGAATCTGTTCCTGCTGGTTGTTCGGAAAGGCGTTTACGATGCGGTCAATCGTCTTGGCCGCGCCGGTCGTGTGCAGCGTGCCGAAAACCAGATGCCCGGTTTCCGCCGCGGTGATGGCGGCGTCAATCGTTTCCAGGTCGCGCATTTCACCGACCAGCACCACGTCCGGGTCCTGGCGCAACGCGCGGCGCAGACCTTCGGCAAAGTTCGGCACGTCCACGCCGATTTCGCGCTGGGTGATCAACGCCCGCTTGTGTTTGTGGTAATACTCGATGGGATCCTCGATGGTGATAATGTGGGCCTCGTCCCGTTCCTCATTGATGATATTGATCATGGTGGCGAGGGTGGTGGTTTTGCCGCAGCCGGTCGGGCCGGTCACCAGCACCAGGCCGCGCGGCTTGTAGAGCAGTTCCTTCGCGCTCGGCGGAAGCCCGACTTCCTCCATCGTCAGCAGTTTGCTTGGAATTTGCCGGAGCACGATGCCGAAATTCCCTTTTTCCTTGAAGACGCTCACGCGGAAGCGCGCCACTTCGCCGAAAGCGAAACCAAAGTCCGCGCCGCCGCGTTCACGCGTGCCCTGAATGTGTTCCTCGGATGTGATGCTGCGCATCAATTCCTCCGTATCCTCCGGGTTGAGCGACGGGCCCTCGACGCGATGCAAGATGCCGTGCACGCGGATTACCGGCGACGTGCCGACGCGGATGTGCAGGTCGGAAGCGCCCTCGGCCACCACCAACTGCAGCAAATCAGACATGGAGTAAGACATAATTCAAATTATGAATTGCAAATTGCAAATGTCGAATCTTCCATTCGCAAAAATCCTCTTTGAATTCGGAACTCGAGCTTCATCATTCGGGGGGTGCTTACGCTTCATCGCCGATGGTCGCGCGGATGACCTCTTCGGGCGTGGTCAGGCCGGCGAGCACTTTGCGGATGCCGTCCTCGCGCAGCGTGCGCATGCCCATTTCCCGCGCGCGCGCGCGCAACGCGGATGACGGCGCCTTGTCGTAAATCAATTTCCGCGCCTCGTCGTCAATGACGAAGATTTCAAAAATGCCAAACCGCCCGCGGCAGCCGGTGTTCGAGCAATCGTTGCAGCCGCGGCCTTTTTGAAGATGGGCGTCCTTCAAGTTGTCCGGGGAGAGATTCAGTGCGTGCATCTCGAGTTCGGTGGGTTGATACGGTTCCGTGCACTTTTTGCAAACTTTACGGACGAGGCGTTGCGCCATGAGCGAGCGCGTGGACGACGCGACCAAAAAGGGTTTCACACCAATGTCAATCAGACGGGCCACGGCGCTCGGCGCGTCGTTGGTGTGCAGCGTGGAGAAAACCAAATGGCCCGTCAGCGATGCGTTGATGGCGATGGACGCGGTTTCAAGGTCGCGAATTTCACCGATCATGATCACGTTCGGCGCCTGGCGCAAAATCGAGCGCAACGCGGCGGCGAACGTCAGGCCGACGACTTCATTGACCTGCACCTGGTTGATGCCGCTCAGAATATATTCCACCGGGTCTTCGACGGTGATGATTTTCCGGTCGGGGCGGTTGATGTAGTGCAGGCAGGAATAAAGCGTCGTCGTTTTGCCGGAACCGGTCGGCCCGGTCACCAGCAAAATGCCGTCCGGCAGGCCAATCAGCCTTTCAAAGGTTTGCTGGTCGTCCGTGAAAAAGCCGAGTTCGCCGAGGCCGAGCCGCAATCCCTCCTTGTCCAGAATACGCATCACGATGCTTTCGCCGTGGTTCGTCGGCAGGCACGACACGCGCAGGTCAATCAGCTTCGTTCCAACTTTGGACTGGATGCGCCCGTCCTGTGGAATGCGATGCTCGGAGATGGACATGTTCGACTGGATTTTCAGCCGTGTGATGATGGACGCCTGCAACCGTTTCGGCGGCGCCTTCATTTCGTGCAGCAAACCGTCAATGCGGTAGCGCAGCCGGAAGCGTTTGCCCAGCGGTTCCAGGTGTATGTCCGAGGCGCGCATCTTGAACGCGTCCGCGATGATTTGGTTCACCAACCGGATGAGCGGCGCGTCCGCGTCCACCACCGAACTGTCATCGCCCAGTTCGCCGATGGGCACTTCGACTTCGCTTTGCGTCAGTTCCTGAATCGCCTTGTCCACCACCGTGTCCCCCTTGCCGCCGTAATACTTGCCCAACGCGGCTTCAATGTCCTGCTCCGAGGCCACGCGCAATTCGATTTCCGCGTTCAGCAGATGGGTCAGTGAATCAATCGTATTCAGATCGGACGGGTCGGCGATGGCGACGGCGACCTTGCCGTCGGTTTTGAGAATGGGGACAACGCGATATTTTTTGGCGATGTGGCGCGGGATGATGGAAATGACTTCGTCGGGGATTCGCAGGCCGCTGAGTTGGACGACCTCCGCGCCGAACTGCGCGGCCTTGGCCTGCGTGACATCGGCGGGGCGGATGACCTTGTTGGCCTGCAGCAAATCCACCACCCCCACGCCGGCGGCTTGCGCCTCCTGGCGGGCTTTGGCGACCTGTTCGGCATTCACGGAGCCGAGGTCAACCAGCAAGTCCAACAGATAATCGTCTTTTTCAGCCACGGTACGCTTGCGTTACACCAGCATATTTTCTGGAACGCACGGAGAAGTTATTCATTTGAAACGGCAAATGTCAATGCGAACCCGCAAGGGACGCAACCGGAGTGGACATTCGCCGCTTGAGATTTTTTCTCCAATCGGTTATTTTTGCAACGGTTTTGGAAGGGCGGAGGATCGCCCCGCTCTTTCCAGTTGTCGGAAAACATGGAAGGTTCGCAGACGATGAAACCTTGGAAGCACGTTTGCGCACCGACGATTGGAAAGGGCGGGGAGGAAAGTCCGAACACCAAAGGGCGCGATGCCGCGTAACCGGGCCGGTACGGCCGGGATACACGCGGGCGGCGGCGACGCGAGTCGTCCCGACGGACAGTGCCACAGAAAATAAACCGCCTGCGTTTCGCAAGAAGCGCGGGTAAGGGTGAAAAGGTGCGGTAAGAGCGCACCGCGCGAAGCGCAAGCGACGCGGCACGGAAAACCCCATCGGGTGCAAGGCCAAATAGGGAACCCCGGAGCGGCCCGCTCCGGTTTCGCGAAAGCGAAACGGGTTCCGGGTATCGGCCGCTGAGACAAATGATTCTCTCCACTCGCAAGAGTGAAGACAGAATTCGGCTTACAGCCCTTCCAAAACCACTATTTCCAAATGAAGGTCCCCTTCCCGGCGGGAATCCGCAGATATTTTCTTAGCACAGCGGGCGCACCCGAATTTTCAACCCGGTCCACGGCGCTGATTGAGATCACATCCGGCGCGGGCTTGGCAAACGCCCAGTTCGTCCGGGCGGCGGGCAGGATTTCCGTGGTCCAAACCTGGTTGGTGCGAAACTGCAAAACCCACAGCCAGGCCGGGTTGCCCGCTGGTTCCCAATTCATTCTCAGACTGGAGTGGCTGTTTTCGGCGATGTTGAGTTTCGGCTTGGCCGGCGGAATGGCATCCAGCCACGGCGACGCCGGCACGAGCGCCGGTTGCGCGTATGCGGTGCGAACAACGTCCGCCAGCGCGGCATTGTCCGTGAGGTTGCGCAGGTGAAAAAAAATTTCCCCGCCCGCGCCGGGCTGTCGGCGGGTGGCGGCAATTTGCCGCACCATTTCGTCCGGCCCCCACTTTTCACCGGTGTTGGCGGCGTTGAGTCCCGGCCAGAGGTGCCGGCCGCGTGCATTTTGCTGAGTCCACCAGTTGAGCAGCACGGGAAAACTTTGCTGTGGCGAATAAATGGACCAGTAAAGTTGCGGTGAAAAATAATCGAGCCAGCCATTGGCGAACCACCGGCGCGAGTCGGCGTAGAGTAGCGCGTAGGCGTCCATGCCCCGGATTTGCGGAGGATTCATCGGCCGCCAGATGCCAAACGGGCTGACGCCAAATTTCACCCAGGGTTTCGCGGCCTTGATATTTTGATAAACGCTTTGGATGAATTGATTGATGTTCTGCCGCCGCCAATCGCCGCGTTCAATTCGGTTCGGCAAACCATATTTTTCCCAGGTCGCATAATCGGGAAAATCCACAACGCGCCCCGCCGGGTCTTTTTCCGGGTAGGGATAAAAATAATCGTCGAGTTGCACGCCGTCCACGTCGTAGCGTTTCACGACATCCATCACCACGCGCAAAACATATTGGCGCACGAGCGGTTCGCCGGGGTCGAGCCAGAACTGGTCGCCATATCGGCGGACCAGTTCGGGATGTGTTTTGGAAATGTGATTGGGCGCGACGGGCGATCTGGCCTGCGGATGCAACGCGCGGAATGGATTGAACCACGCGTGCAATTCCAATCCGCGCTTGTGCGCCTCCTCGATGGCGAACGCGAGCGGGTCGTAAAACGGCTCCGGCGCCCGGCCCATCGTGCCGGTGAGATATTCCGACCACGGCTCAATGGACGAGGCGTACATCGCGTCGCACGACGGGCGCACCTGGAAAATGATGGCGTTCAATTTCAATTGCACCGCGCGATCCAGCAGTTCGATCAACTCGGCCTTTTGCGCCGCGACCGGGAGGCCGGGCTTGGACGGCCAGTCTTTGTTGGCGACGGTCACGAGCCACGCGCCGCGAAATTCACGCGCCGGTGGCGGCGGGACAATGGTCACCGGCCGGTAAATTTCTTCCGCCGCGAAAAGCATCGCGGGCATCAACAAAACAAACGCCCATAAAATCCGGATTCGAGCCATAAGCGGTTCGGCAATAAGACGCTTTGACGCGCCCGTTGGCAAAGGTTTTTTCAGCAAATCACAACGGACTTGACAAACTGGCGCTGACGTGTTTTCTTATGCGCCGTTGCAGCCTAAATCGGTTTGCCTTCCTGCAAGCCGATGCGGGAGACCCAAACTCCTCAAAGTTGAGGACGGGGCGCAGGGATTCCGGGAACGGAGTCACCGGGCCACTTTCAAGGCCAAGCCCGTCAGCTAATCTCGCAGGCATTTGGAAGGGCGATCCTCTGGGCCGCGAAGTCCGCGGCTTTCAAGTTCACCCAAAATTAAATAAATTCGGCACGTCGTTGCGGCTTTGGCCGTGATGCCGTTTGTCGGTTTGAAAACTATGCTGGACGTGATTTACATCGGGATTGCGGTCGCATTTTTCGCGGCGTTTTTGCTCTACGCGCGCGGCTGCGAGAAACTCTAATTTTATGGAAAACCTCATCCTCGGAATCATTTCCGTCGCGCTCTGCGTGTATCTCATCGTGGCCATGCTGCGGCCGGAAAAATTTTAATCAACTGCCATGAATGCCCATCAATGGTTGGAACTCGCGCTTTACATCGGCGCGCTCGTGCTCGTCACCAAACCGCTCGGTTTGTATATCAATCGCGTGCTCAATCCGAACGGCCGCACCTGGCTCGACCCGGTGCTGCGACCGCTGGAACGATTGACGTATTGGGTTTTTCGCGTTGATCCAGCGAAAGAACAGAGCTGGAAACAATACGCGTTCGCCCTGTTGCTTTTCAGCCTCGCGAGCTGCCTTTTCACTTATGCGATTCTGCGCTTGCAACAATTCCTGCCGCTGAATCCGCAAAAATTCGGCGCGCTGTCGCAGCATCTCGCGTTCAACACCGCCGTCAGCTTCACCACCAACACCAACTGGCAGAGTTACGGCGGCGAAAGCACGATGTCGTATTTCTCACAGATGATCGCGCTGGCCATCCACAACTTTTTCTCCGCCGCCGTCGGGATTGCCGTCGCCGCGGCGCTGGTGCGCGGCATCGCGCGGCGTACGGCGCAGACCATCGGCAATTTTTGGGTGGACGTGACGCGCATCATTTACTATTTGCTGCTGCCCATTTGCCTGGTGCTCGCCGTTTTCTTCGTGTCGCAGGGCATGATTCAAAATTTCAAGCCTTACACAACGGCCAAACTCCTCGAGCCGCAGACCATTTCCGTCCAAAAAACCGACGCGAATGGCAAACCGGTTCTGGACGCCAAGGGCAATCCAGTGATGGAAGAGCAGACGCAGGATACGCAGACCATCGTGCAGGGGCCGATGGCGTCGCAGATGGCCATCAAAATGCTCGGCACGAACGGTGGCGGTTACACCAACGCCAACGCCGCGCATCCGTTCGAGAATCCCACGCCACTCTCGAACTTTTTCCAGATGCTCGCGCTATTGTGCATCGGCAGCGCGATGACCTATCACCTCGGTCGCGAGACGAAAAATCAAAAGCACGGCTGGGCGGTCTGGTCGGCGATGTTCGCGATGTTTCTGGCCGGTGTTCTGGTTTGCTGGTGGGCGGAGGCGCGTGGCAATCCGATTCATCAGCAGCTTGGCGTCGCCGTTGCCGGCGGCAACATGGAAGGCAAGGAAGTCCGTTTCGGGATTTTTGACTCCGCGTTGTTCGCCACCGTGACGACCGATGCTTCGTGCGGTGCGGTCAATTCCATGCACGACTCGTTCACGCCGCTCGGCGGGCTGGTGCCGCTCTTCAACATCCAGACCGGCGAGGTGATTTTCGGCGGTGTCGGCGCGGGGCTTTACGGCATGTTGATTTTCGTCATCCTTGCCGTGTTCATCGCCGGGTTGATGGTCGGACGCACACCGGAATATCTCGGCAAAAAAATCGAGGCCTACGACGTGAAGATGGTGCTGCTGGCGTTAGTCATTCTGGCCTTCATCATTCTCGGTTTCACGGCCTGGGCGTCGGTAAGCGATTGGGGCAAGGCCGGCCTGAGCAATAATGGCCCGCACGGCTTGAGCGAGATTCTCTACGCCTACACGTCCGGCGCGGGCAACAACGGCAGCGCCTTCGCCGGCCTCAACGCGAACACGCCGTGGTATGACACAACGCTCGGCATTGACATGCTGCTCGGCCGCTTTGGCATGATTGTGCCACTGCTCGCGCTCGCGGGTTCGCTCGCGCGCAAAAAAATCGTCCCCGCCAGCGCCGGCACGTTTCCGGTGACCGGCACCACGTTTGTCCTGCTGTTGATTGGCACGGTGATTCTCGTGGGCGCGCTGACGTTTCTACCCGCGCTCGCGCTCGGCCCGATCGTCGAACATTTCCTGATGCTCAAAGGCAACCTGTTTTGATCCGCGTTTTTTATGCAAACGAAATCCGTTTCCATTTTTGACACGAAAATTCTCTGGCCGGCCATCGGCGACGCCTTCAAAAAGCTCAACCCGCGCCTGATGGTGAAAAACCCCGTCATGTTCGTCACGCTGGTCGGCGCGGTCATCAGCACCGTGGACGCCTTCCGCTCGCCCGGCCAGACCCTGTTCGTCGCGCAAATTGCCGTGTGGCTCTGGTTCACCGTGCTGTTTGCGAACTTCGCCGAGGCCGTCGCCGAAGGCCGCGGCAAGGCGCAGGCCAGGGCACTCCGCCAGACCCGCACGCGCACCAACGCGAGCAAGTTCAACGCGAACGGTTCAACCGAAACCGTGGACGCTGCATCGCTCCGCAAAGGCGACGTGGTCTTGGTCCGCACCAATGAAATCATTCCCGCCGACGGTGAAGTCATTCTTGGCGCGGCGACGGTGGACGAATCCGCCATCACCGGCGAATCCGCGCCGGTCATTCGTGAAGCCGGCGGCGACCGCAGTGCCGTCACCGGCGGCACGCGCGTGCTCTCGGACGAAATCAAAATCCGTATCACCGCCGATCCCGGCGAAGGTTTTCTCGACCGGATGATTTCCCTCGTCGAAGGTGCGAGCCGCCAGAAAACGCCGAACGAAATCGCGCTCACGATTCTGCTCGCGGCGCTCACGGTCGTATTTTTGCTGGTGGTGGTGACCCTGCAGCCATTTGGCATTTACTCCGGCACGACCTTCTCCAACGCCGTGCTCATCGCGCTGCTGGTTTGTTTGATTCCGACGACCATCGGCGGTCTGTTGAGCGCCATTGGCATCGCCGGCATGGACCGCCTGCTCCAGCGCAACGTCCTGGCAATGAGCGGGCGCGCGGTCGAGGCGGCCGGCGACGTGGATGTTTTGCTGCTCGACAAAACCGGCACGATCACGCTGGGCAATCGTCAAGCCACGGCATTTTTGCCCGCGTCCGGCGTGACAGAATCGGACCTGGCCGACGCTGCGCAACTCGCCTCGCTGGCCGACGAAACGCCCGAAGGCCGCAGCATCGTCGTGCTCGCCAAGCAATTCGGCATACGCGCGCGTGAAATCCGCGATTTGCCCGGCGCGCACTTCGTGCCGTTCACGGCCCAAACCCGGATGAGTGGTGTGAATTATGAAGGCAAGCAGATCCGCAAGGGCGCGGCGGATGCGGTGCGGCGTTTCGCCGGCGGGACCCTGCCGCCGGAAGTCGAACGCGCGGTTGAAAACATCTCACGTTCCGGCGGCACGCCGCTGGTGGTTGCCGCCAGGGAACGCGTGCTCGGGGTGGTTCATCTGAAGGATATCGTGAAGGGCGGACTGGCCGACCGTTTTAAACGCTTTCGCGCGATGGGCATTCGCACCGTCATGATCACCGGCGACAACCAGTTGACCGCCGCCGCCATCGCGCAGGAGGCGGGCGTGGACGATTTTCTCGCCGAGGCAAAACCGGAGGACAAACTCGCGCTCATCCGCCGCGAACAACAGGGCGGCCGCCTCGTGGCGATGATTGGCGACGGCACGAACGACGCGCCCGCGCTCGCGCAGGCCGACGTGGGCGTGGCGATGAACACCGGCACCCAGGCCGCCAAGGAGGCCGGCAACATGGTGGACCTCGACTCAAACCCGACGAAGCTGTTGGAGATCATTGAAATCGGGAAACAACTGCTCATCACGCGCGGCGCGCTGACGACGTTCAGCATCGCCAACGACGTGGCGAAATACTTCGCCATCATCCCGGCAATGCTCATGGTCACGTTTCCCGTCATCGCGCCGCTGAACATCATGCGCCTGCACAGCCCGGGCAGCGCAATTTTGAGCGCCGTGATTTTCAACGCGCTCATCATCATCGCGCTCATTCCGCTGGCGCTGCGCGGCGTGAAATTCCGTCCGCTCGGCGCGGTGCAAATCCTGCGCATCAACCTGCTCATTTACGGCGTCTGGGGCGTCATCCTGCCGTTCATCGGCATCAAACTCATTGACCTCATCGTCGCCGGTTTGCATCTCGCGTAACTCGACACTGGTAAATTATGAAAAACATTTTTGCTGAATTTGGCCGCTCCATCGTGGCAACAATTTTCTTCGCCGTCATCTTGT
>JBEKJN010000058.1:0-12501 GCA_050011235.1 Verrucomicrobiota bacterium
GGGATACGCTGTTCGATGACCAGCGTTTTTTCCTTGGTGCTCAATGGCAGCATCTTCTTGTCGTCCCGCAGGACCATTAAGGCCTTCTTTGAGACGTCCCAGCAGAAATCCACGATGGGCTTGCTCATCGCGTAATCCTGTGCCTTCTTCGGGTCCTTTTTGCCCGCGGTCTCGAACAGGCCCTGGTCATATTTCATCCTCAAAAGATGCGTCACGGCCTCATTGAGGCGCTCTTCGGAAATGTCGCCGTTTTCCACGGCCTGCTTGATTCCGAAGAAGCATTGTGACCGTGATTCGTCGTCGGCTTTCAGCAATATTGTATCGCAGCCCGCTTTAATCGCCATTGCGCAGGCAATCGGCAGCGGCCACTGTTTAAGAATCGCCGCCATACCAATCGCGTCTGAAACAATCACGCCGTCGAAACCGAGCTCTTCTCTCAATAGCCCGGTAAGCAGTTTTTCCGATATTGTCGTCGGGTATTTATCATCGAAAGCCGGGTAAACCGAATGGCCCGTCATAATCGCCTTTACGCCCGCCGCGATTGCCGCTTTAAAGGGGACCAGCTCGACTTCATACATTCTCTTTTTGTCGGCTCTTATCACGTCAAGCACGTCGTGGGCGTCGGTTCCTGAGTCGCCTCTGCCGGGGAAGTGCTTGGCAGTCGCCGCGATGCCGCCGTCCTGTAAACCTTGAATAAAGGCGACGGCGTGTTTTGCGCAAACCTCAGGGTCGTCGCCGAATGATCTGACGCCGATTTCCGGGTTCTTGGGATTGATATTCACATCGCAGACCGGCGAATACATCTGCGTTACGCCGATATTGCTCAACTGCTTTGCGATGGTATTATTGATTTTGTAGGTCATTTTGGGGTCACCGATAGCGGCCATGCCCATTGGGGGCGGGAACTGCCTTATGCCACCGGACATATAATCGTTTTTGAAATCACCCTCGAAATCAATGGTCATATGCAGAGGAATTCCTGATGGTCTTGCCGTCGCGATTTTCTGTAATTTGTTGAGGTCCTTGGTGTAATCGCCCGGCGTTATGCTGATGCCGAAATTTTTGCCGGCAAAATAAGTATTCGCTATTTTGAAGTAATCTTTGGGCGGTTTGAAGGTCTTGTCTATCTGGGAATTGCCCCAGTAGAGGTTTTTGCAGGTCTCGACCGCGTAGGGTTCCAGGCAGAGGCCACCGCATTGCAACCGGGTGATCTGTTCAATGCCGCTGGGCGTGATCATCGCGCCGCGCCGGGTAAAGGTTAAAAGTTGGCCGACCTTCTCCTCCAAACTCATCTTCGCAATTGTTTTGCTGACAAAAGCATCTCTTTTCGCATCGCTATTCTTTGACATTTTTATCTCCTATTTTTTACGCTGGTTGTTTATGATTCCCATTTGCCGCGGTTATCCGGCCCTGCCCAGAATTCACGTTCTTTCTTCCACCCCTTTTCGTCAATTTTCAAATCTTTTGTCTTCCACCCGGCCTTAATCCGTCTCGTCAAATCATCAAAGCCCTTGTTCCAGGAAAGTCCATCGGGAACAGTAACGTTCATGCTCCCGGCGGCATTCGCGTATCTCAAGCAGGACTCGATGGTAAGACCCCGGACAAACGCCGAAAGGAATCCTGCAATCGCCGAGTCGCCTGACCCCAGCGCTCCCACAAATTTTTCCTCCTGATAAACCGGGAACCAGAGTTCGCGATTGGCCCAGTTGTCGAGGTCGGAGCATCCGGCCGCACCCAGCTTCTTCAACCGGTCTTTGTCAGCGGTCCGGATATACAACCCCCGGTGGCCGCATTTGACCATCGCTATGGCCGTTCCCAACTTGATCAAATCGCTTCCGAGAGTGGAAATCTCCTTGACCGTCATATGGTCAAGCACGCTTTCCTTCGGGCCGAGTTTCGCCTTCTTCTCAAGGAATTTTTCCTTGTAGAGGAAATAAAAAACCTCTTCCGCACTGGGCACCATGA
The DNA here is from genome assembly GCA_050011235.1 of Verrucomicrobiota bacterium. Lineage (GTDB taxonomy): Bacteria > Verrucomicrobiota > Verrucomicrobiia > Limisphaerales > UBA11358 > UBA11358. Next base: position 1,966 of record JBEKJN010000058.1, read on the forward strand.
TGTCGGACAGCGGGACCCACGCCTTGAGAATCGCCTTCCAGTCAACCTTGCCGGCGGGACTGTTTACATCGGGTAGTGACATGTCCAGTGCGGTGGTGGTGCCCAATTCCTTGGTCTTTTTGAGGATTTTTGTCAGCTCGGCGCCCGTGTTGTCATAAATCTTTTTCATCCACGGTGGATACCCGAAGAGCATCAGTTTCGAGCGCCGCACAAGATCGAAATCCATGTCGTCATAACCGAAGGTGTCGTTAGCCCCGCAATGATGCAGATAAAAACGGTCAATTCCGGGAATGCAAATCGCGACGGTATAAGACGTTGATTCTCCTTTGACCACATGCATGCCCTTGAAATGTCCTTCGTGCTCCTCATACCATTGCAGGATCTGTTTGCCAAAATCATCATCGCCGATTTTGCCAATGAGTTCGGTTTTTACACCCAACCGCCGGATGGATACCCCGGCGTTTGTGACCGGGCCGCCGCCAACGACGACGCAGTTGCCCATATTTATCATTTTGCCCGGGACGAGAACGTCCGTCATCTTGTCCACTTTTCCCTCGATGGTAAAAGCGGGTATCAAGTCAAGGCAGGTGTGACCGGCGGCTACGATTTCTAGGTCTTTCTTATTAACGGCTTTGGATTCCATAGGATGAATGAGATAATTTTCCAGGCAAGTTATCTGACCAACAACTTATCCGTCAATGTTTTTGACTTATCCAAGAATGCTTTTTACTAGTCAAATTTTGACAACGGCATCAAAGGCCGGCTTGGGTTTGCAATGACGGTCAAACAACATGGGGTAATCGGTCCGTCCTCGAATAGGCAGGTAGTTGCGCCACGACTGGGCATCGTGGATGGCCCAGAACGTCACCCGGCCGAATTTGCCGCGGTGCTTGCGAAAGAGGGCAAATAAATCAGCGTATCGTCTAGCCATGGCATTTTGAACGGAATCCGGCAGGACCTCGGGATAGGGATTGTGCTTCTTCTGTGACTCGGCGTCGAAAGAGGAAATGTCAACTGCCTTGGCATCAACTGGATAAAATGGGAGCGCGCTAACGTCCATCTCGGTGATCATCAGTTTGACACCCAATTGAGAAAGAGCCAGGACATAACTCTCAATTTCATGGATGGGCGGATGGTCCAAAAACCAATGGCCCTGAATGCCCACACCGTCCACACGGACGCCTTTTGATTGCAGATTCTTGATGAGCCGGATGACTCCTTCGCATTTGGGCCGGTACTCAAAATCGTACTCATTGTAATATAGCTGGGCGTTGGGATCAGCCTGGCGGGCGAATTCGAAAGCCTTGAGCACGTAATCTTCGCCGATGATTTCCAGCCATTTGGATTTTCTAAATTGACCTTCGGCGGTAATGGCTTCGTTGACGACGTCCCAGCCGTGGATCCGGCCCTTGTAGCGGCCCATCACGGTGAAGATGTGCTCTCGCATCCGTTCCAGCAACGCCTCGCGCCCCAATGGCCTGCCCGATCTGTCCTGAAACACCCAGTCCGGGGTCTGATGAAACCAGACGAGCGTGTGGCCGATTATAAACATTTTGTTCTTCTCACCCAGAGCCACATAACGGTCTGCCGCTTCGAAGTTATATTTACCCGGGGCCGGATGGACCTCTTCCCATTTCAGGATATTTTCCGGTGTGATGCTGTTGAAGTGTTTTTCCACAAGGGCGATGGCGTCCGGTTCCTTGCCGGAAATCTGATTTAGACTGAGGGCGGCCCCAATATAAAAGTCATCCTTGAAAACGTCTTTCAAGGCAGGTTGGCCGGCATGTTCGGCGCTGATTGCAGAAACGGTTTTGTCTGGTGTGTTGATCATTGTTTTCCAACTGACCTTTCGCGCATCAGTCGGCAAATGGCTTGTTCGAGGATCGAACAAAATCATCCTGCCGTGTCGCTTGTGGTGCGTTCATGTGCGCCCTTTTTCTACGGAAAGCAGAAGGCGAGGACAAGGCAAAATTGTCATTGGATGCGGCCATCGCGTCCTTCTCTTGCCCAAAACGCGTGCTGGTCCCGGTTGCCGCCTGGACGATTTTGAAGTTGGGGGGGGCGTGAAACGAAAAGTTGCCGGACAAAAGCAGGCAGTTTGTTTACACGCTCACCTGCCAACCTGCCAACCTGCCAACCTGCCACCTGCCACCGGAGAATGATGCCGGGCCTTGTCGTGTCAGCGAATAACGATTAATGGTGAAATTTAAGCGGCCAATGGGGGTGTTGCCGGAGCTCATTCGAGAGTGGAACTTTAGGCTTGACAGCCTGCTGGGGATGGATAAAATTACACTCACGAATTTCGTGCCTGCCGATGTGTCGGATACATGGTGTTCGCAAGATTGGTGGAGCAGTTTTCGGGTGACGACCGGCAAAACGGTCATCGTGAGAGCAACAGTTGTATCATGTTGAATTTAGTGCGCAAACATCAGCCGGCTTCACGGGTTGATTGGACGGTCGATTTGCCGGGCGGGCGCAAACTGCCATTCCTGCACCTAACTACTATCATTAATACCACGGATGAGTACAACCAATAAGCTGTGCCGATCCTCGGCGTATTTACCTGCCGGCTTTTTCACCGGTCGAATTCAAATTCGTTAAATCGTCGTTGGAGATTCAATGAAAAAAAATGCTGTTGAACATTCACAAATGCCCGTCCGAAGCCGGCCCGGCATTCCGGTAAAGCCCGATGAGCGGCAGGGGGGCGGCAGCCCGGCATCGCAAAACGGCGATGGAACGGCAAGTGCGGAAAAAATCGGGCAAAGCATCGCTTACATGAATCAACATTTGGACGCACCGCTCCAAGTGTCCACGCTCACCGCGCTGGCCGGCGTTTCGCCTTCCCACTTTTTCACCCTGTTCAAGCGCGTGACCGGGCACACTCCGATTGACTTTTTTATTCATCTGCGGATGCGCCGCGCCTGCGAGTTGCTGGAGGGAACGAGCTTGAACGTGAAAGAGGTGGCGGCTTCGCTGGGCTACGACGATCAGTTTTATTTCTCCCGCGTTTTCAAATCGGTCAATCACGTGGCCCCCAGCGAATACCGCGTCCGGCTGGCCGGATCCGGGCGAACGAAAAGAGCCGCGGTGTTAACGAGTTTGGAAAAAAGGAATTTGGAAGAATCCTTGCCGCGTCTTCCCGCTTTGTGACCTGACCCCGACCCAAGGGCCGGGACTGGAGGATTCTCCATGAAAAAATTATAAAATTTTATTCCCCCGCACGAACGCTTGTACGAGAATAGCCTCAAGTCTCAGCCGGATGAAAACAAAAACTTGTCCAGTTTTGTTTTTTGTTTGCTGACCGGACTAATGCAGCCGATGAGAACCTTGACCGATACGAAGTCAACAATGAGAAGAAACGGCATTTTGGATTTGCAGACGGCCTATCAAAATCTGACCCGCGTTCCCGCGAAACGCCGTGCAGGGTGTGAGGACAGCGGCGAGGCGTTGCCTGACAACAATGGGTCGGAGATCGCGCGGAAAATCGAGCAAAGCATTGCCTACATGCTGGAGCATCTCAACCAGCGGTTGGAGGTGGCCACCCTCGCTGCATTGGCGAGGGTTTCCCCGTCGCATTTCTTCGCGCTGTTCAAGCGCCGGACCGGCTGTCCGCCCATTGATTATTTCATCCGCTTGCGGATGCAACACGCCCGCGAATTGCTGGACGCGGGTTCGTTGCACGTCAAGGACGTGGCCGAGGCGCTCGGTTACGAGGATCCCTTTTACTTTTCCCGGGTGTTCAAGGCGGTGAACCGCATTCCACCCAGCCGGTATCGGGCCTTGCAAAAACAACCGTCGCCCGTCCTGCGCAGACGGGCTGCTGCGGAGGGTGGACGGGGCGCCAATGGAAACGGCGCCGCGTCCGTTTCCTGGCCGGCAAATGGCAAGAACCAAAATAGTAGGATCGTCCATTCCCTATAGGAAAGAATTGAGTTATGATCAAACCGAAATCACCAATGTTATTTCAAACCTCAAGCCCGAATGCGCGGCGGCAGGGCAAATCAGCCTTCACGCTAATTGAATTGCTGGTGGTCATCGCCATCATTGCCATTCTGGCGGCGATCCTCCTGCCGGCGCTGGCCGCCGCGAAGTTCAAGGCCAAGACCCTCAACTGCACGTCGAACTTGCATCAGTGGTGTGTGACGGTCAATGCGTATTCGAGCGATGACCCGCAGGGCCGGCTGCCGCGATATGATTGGGACGGCGGCGGCGGCAGTTTTTGTTGGGATGTCTCCACCAATATGGTCGTTGGCCTTGGGGCTTATGGACTGACCGTCCCAATGTGGTTTGATCCCGTGCGCCCGGACGAATATGACAGCACCGAAACCAAATTTGAACAGTTATTCCCCGGTCGTATGATCAGCGGCCTTGAAGACCTCGAGGCTGTTCTTAACGCCAATACCTTCAAAGAGACTATCTTGCATCAGAATTGGTGGGTGCCGCGCAGCCCGGTAACTCCGGCAGTTGCGGGTACTGCCACAAGTCCGGGCAGTATGTATCCACCGGACCCTAGCGTGTATACGATGCTTTTGTCGCTCTACCCATCTTTTATCGGCACTCCTATGGGCACTTACGGTCCTCCCACAATGTCGAGTAAGACCGGATCATGGAACAATGTGCCGTTCATCAGTTGCGAGGCCGGTTCCAGCTTGAACGGCGCAGGGCTTAGCAAGCCCCTGACCGGCCATGCGTCAATGAATCCCATAGATTGCAGCCCCAACACGGCCCATTTTTATAACAACAATTTGAAAGGCGTGAATGCAGCGTATGCCGATGGCCACGTGGAAGCGCACAACAAACTCCAGATGAGGTGCGGCTATAATCAAGGCGACCCTTACTGGTTTTACTGACAATTATAAGTCCTAACCCTCAAACCCAGAACTGATGTAAACAAAATGAAAACAGCAAACCACCAACCTCAACAAATTCCACGCCTGGCCCCGGCCCCGGCCACGGCGATGGGAATCGAAACCTTACAGCTTATGAAAACTAAACTCACAATCCTAAAACTCACCATCATTCTATGCAGCATTTTCGCCACGACGGCGGTCTTTGGCCAGAACACGTGGTTCTGGACCGGCGCAGGCGATGGAACCAACCTCGACGTGGCCGCCAACTGGACCCCATCAGGTGGTCCCCCCGTGCCGAATAACTTAGACATATGCGAATGGAACGGCCTGACGACCTCCAATCTAGTCTTAACGATCGGCACCAGCGGCGCGCTGGGAGGCAGTTCCGGGAGCACACGGGGGCTGACACCTTACCTCACGGTGCTTCAAACCAATTCGGTGCAAATTGGCACTCGGGGGGGTGCAAATTCAGGGACTATTAGATTGAACGGTGTCACCCTTGACCCTGGCGCCGCTCCTTTTATTTTAGGGGATACTAATCTACAATATTTTGTGGACGTTGTTTGGGGAGGCGTCGCCGGGCAGAACCATGACCTGCTGAACAATTCAACGAACCCGGCCACGATTTATCCCAACGTACAAAATCGATATGGCGGCGGCGGCAATCATAATATGATCATTGATGGTTCGGGGGATTGGAACATCCATCATTACCTGATCACGCAGAACGGCTCGGGAACCACGGTAAACAAATTGGGGACCGGCACAATGAGGTGGTATGGCACAAATATCCCCCCCATCGTGCTTAATAGCATTATCAACAGCCCAGTCACCTTCAATGCCGGCACGATAATCCTCGAGACTTACGACCTTCTCAACAGCCAGGCCATCCAAAACAATACAACCGTTACAAACGTGCTGATATACAATGACACTGCTAATGCGGGACTGTGTAATCTCTCCGGCGCTATTGCCGGCCCCTTGGCGCTGACGGTCAGCGCCGGCAGGCTCGAGCTTTCGGGCGCGAACACCTTTTCCGGCGGCAACGTCACCCTCAGCGGCGGCGAGTTGACTGTCAACCAGCAAGAGAACCCCACGGTCAGCGGCCCGCTCGGTCTCGGCGGCGCGATTTCCGGCCCGATTACCTTCGCCGGCGGCACGCTGGGATACAGCTCGGTCAACACCTACGATTACTCTTCGCGCTTCGACACGGCTGCAGGCCAGGCGTACAGCATTGACGTCCCTGGTGGACAAGCCGTGGCGTTCGCGACCGGACTGACCAGCAGCGGCGGCTCGCTCGCCAAAGCCGGTTCGGGCACGCTCACCATCACCGGCGTGAGCAGTTACAGCGGAGCGACCACCGTCAGCGGCGGCGCATTGGTATTTGCCAAAGGCGCGAAGACCGGCACCGGCCCCGTCACCGTCGCCGGCGGCGGGACTTTAGGTGTCACGGATCCGGCGGGCTCGCAAGTCACGGCCAGCACGCTGACGTTGAGCGACGGCTCGGCCTTGTCATTCTACAACGTGACCAACCCGATCACTCCGCCGCTGGGGGTGACCAGTCTGGTATCCGCCGGCACGACCACTATCAATGTCGTCAGCGGCGTGTTCGCCAATAACACAAGCTATCCGTTGTTTGCCTGGGACAGCGGTTCAGCGCCGGGCGTCAGTCTCGGCATTTTGAACGGGGCGTTGGGCAACCTCTCCATCAACGGTAACGAGATCCAACTGAACATCACCGCGCTGGCCGACAACTGGAACGGCAATGTGGACGGCAATTGGACTACTGCGCTCAACTGGATTTCCGGCGGCGGTCCCGCGACGTATGTCGATCCCACACCGGTGGTGTTTGGCGACTCGGCTCTCGGAACGACCACCGTCACCGTCAATGCCCTGGTTCAACCGAAGAGCGTTACATTTAATAACAGCAGCCTGACTTACAGCGTCGCTTCCAGCGGGGGCAACAACATCGGCGGCGTCGGCACCTTGGCCAAGCTGGGCGGCGGCACAGCCACGCTGTCCGGTGGCGCCAACACCTACACCGGCGTCACGACCGTCAGCGGCGGCATCTTGAGCGTCAGCACGCTCACCAACGGCGGTTCCGTCAGCGACATCGGCGAAGCCAACAACACCGCGGCAAATCTGGTGCTTAACGGCGGCACGCTGCAATACACTGGCCCCGCGGCGAGCGTTGATCGCTTGTTCACGCTCAATCCCGCCGGCGGCGCGATTGACGCCTCGGGTTCCGGCGCGTTGTACTTGGACAACGTCGGTTCGATTCTCGTGAGCGGTGGCGGCCTGCACGCCCTCGTTTTGACAGGCGCGCTCGCGGACACCAATACGCTCGCCGCCGTGCTGTCTGACGGTACTGGTGGCGGCTCGGCTTCATTGACGAAGAACGGCGCCGGCACATGGATTGTGACCGGGACCAATACGTATTCCGGCGGGACTATTATTAACTCCGGGACGCTGCAAGTCGGCGCGAGCCCGAGCGGCTCCCTCGGCAGCGGCAACGTCGACGACGAGAGCGTTCTAGTCTTCAAACGCTCCGGCACTCTGCTCGTCCCGGGCGTCATCAGCGGCAACGGCTCGGTCGGCGTGACGGGTGGCGGCACGATCATTCTTGCCAATAACAACACCTATAAGGGCGGCACCACCATTAGCAACGCCAACGACACGCTGCAAATCGGGAATGGCGGCGCCAGCGGTTCCCTCTACAGCGCCGGCGGCGTAGTTGACAACGGCACGTTCGCCTTCAACGGCACGGGCATCAGCACTCTGGAGGGCGGTAACGCCCTCATCAGCGGACCGGGAAATGTGATTGTGTCAGGCAACGGTGGCCTGTTCCAGGCTGAAGGCCCAAACTCTTATACCGGCTGGACGCTCATTAACTCTGGCGCCACGTTCCAACCTTGCACAGGCAACGAAGGCTCGTTGATAAGTTCCGTCGTGACCAACAACGGCACGCTCAAATTTGTCCGCCAGGACTGGGGCATCTACGGTTACACCAACAACATCGTCGGCACGGGCAGAGTGTGGAAAGACGTTAACAACTTTAATGCTGGCGACGTGACGCTTCTCGGCACGAACACTTATACCGGCAACACGTTCATCGCCGGTGGCGGGCTCGTCCTCGGCGATGGCGCCACCCCCGGCCTCGGCTCAATCGTGGGCAGCGTGATGTTTACCAACAGCGTTGTTTCGGACGTTGCTAAGTATCTCGAATTCAATCGTCCCGACAACCTGACCTTCACCAACCCCATCACCGGATTGGGTTCAGCCGCAAATATGGGTTTTGTGCTGCAAAACTGCACCAACGTGCTGACGCTTACCGGCAACAACACTTACAGCGGCGGCACCGTCATCAGCAACGGCATTGTGCAGGTCGGTAACGGCGGCCCGAGCGGCTCGATTGGCAGCGGCGCCGTCGTTCTCGCCAGCCAGACCACCAACTGCGAGATCGTCTTCGACGTCTCGGCTAACGTGGCGGTGAGCATCATCACCGCACCGGGTACCAACGCCACCTTGGGAGTGAGTTCCCTCTTTGGAACGGTTACTAACGCGGGAACGGGTTCACTGGTGCAATTCGGTTCCGGCACGTTGACGATTGGCCCCACCAACAATTATATCGGCTCTACCACGGTCAGCAACGGCACGCTGGTGGTCACCGGCGGCTCGCTCGGCGGCGATATGGACGTGAGCGGTGGCATACTGGTGGCGGGCGGTGTCGGCTCGGTCAGCACATTGACCGTGGGTGGCAATATGAACATTTCAGCGGGAACCGTTGTGGCTACGCTGAACAAGTCGTTGTCGCCGACGAGCACATTGTTCTCGGTTGCCGGCGCCATCAACGCTACCGGCGGGTCTTTGAAACTGGTCAATTACGGCCCGGCCCTCGTGGCCAATGACACGTTCACCATCTTCAGTGAGCCGGTCATCGGCGGTGGTGCCATCACGATTGTTCCGGTGGGCTTCACTGTCGAAAACGATCTGGCTTCGAGCGGGTCGGTCAAGGTGCTCAGCGCCTTGCCGCAGCCAACAATCACTGCGGCGCTTTCGGCCGGGCAGTTGACCCTGTCGTGGCCGGCCGGTTGGATTGGCCTGCATCTGCAAAGCCAGACCAATGCGCTGACGAAAGGTCTGAGCACCAATTGGGTCAACATTCCGGGAACCGACACCAGCGACAGTTACTTGATCACACCGGATAAAACGCAGCCGACCGTGTTCTATCGTCTGGCCCCGTAATAACGGTTGGAATAAACAGATAGTTTGGAGTACAACGGCCGACAGACGGCAACCCGTCTGTCGGCCTTTTGCATAAGAGTGAACCGGAATCCCGCAAGACCAGACCTGCCGGTCACCCGGATCATGGATTAACCTGGTCAGACTGACGATCCTGGCAGCGCGCTGGGTTTTCCGGCCTTTCTGAGCTAATGTTCATCAAACGTATGAAAGAAAAGAACATTCGACTCGAAAAGCCAATACCGCGGGCGCGGGTGGCTTCACCTTGATCGAATTGCTGGTCGTTATCGCCAATTATCGCCATCTTGGCGGTGATCTTGCTCCCGGCGTTGGCCAGCGCCAAGGAAAGGGCCAAGCGCATCCAATGCCTGGGCAATCTGAGACAGATTGGGATTGCCGTGATTACCTACGCCCAAGATGCCGACGATTATGTGGTCCCAGGGAAAGGCCCGCCGATGGTGCAGCTATGCATGGGTGCACCTGGACAAGCCGCTGCACAACAACTGGGTCTGTCCTTAACCAATGGACCGAACATCTGGACTTGCCCGGATTGTCCCCCGCTGCTCGAAACTGCCGTCAACGTTCCCCTTCCGGCTTATGATGCAGGCGGCAGTCAATACCTTCTCGGCTACCAATATTTCAGTGGTTCGGTGGTCACGCCGATGCAACAAATGTTGGGGCAAACGTGGAAGTGGACTTCAGGCGCTGCAGGCCAATCATTCAATTTCCACAGCCCGATCAAGCGGACCACCTCCAAGTCCTACTGGGCGCTGGCAGCCGATGACGTTTGTAATTATAATAAAAATGGCAATTGGTTTGGACAAAACGATCCATACGTGGCCAATAAAAATTTCACCGCCTATGTGCCGCCGCACATGAAAGGTGGCAAGCCCGCCGGAGGCAGTGAAGTATTCTGTGACGGCTCAGCCGCGTGGTGTCAGTGGCAAACAATGTTTGAATTTTCCGACTGGGGAAACAGTTATTTGTTTTGGTATCAAGATTCAGCGGATTTCGAGCCGGCCCTGATGGCCAAACTGCCTCAAATGTCTGCATCACGTTTTTAGTCCGCGGCAGGGCGCTTGTTAAAGCGCGAGCCGACCGAAAAGTAAAACTTGCTCCGCTTCTTTTATGCCGAAATAAGTTGAAGGGAACAAAGATGGTGATAAAAAAATCCTACCGCTTCAGTTCCACGACGACGCGGATTTTTAAGCCGGCTTCCGGCGTTTTCCGGGCATTTTAATGCGGATTATTTTCCGGCCACAGGCGTCGTTCGCCGTCAAATTCCGCACTCACCACTTCGCGGACATCACCCATCAAAGAATCGGAGTCGCCAGCCTTGATTTTCACCTTCACCGGCATCCATAGAACTTTTGAGGCGTGTCCTTTTGTCCCCGGCAGTTCGGCGGCAATTTCCTTGACCATTTTCGCCGTCGCATAAGTGGCC
>JBEKJN010000059.1:0-12500 GCA_050011235.1 Verrucomicrobiota bacterium
CCAGCCGCCTGAAGAAATTTCCAAACCGAAACGCCAGCCGATGCCGAACCTTTTTGGCACGGTGCTGGGCGGCGCGATCCTCGCCTCGGGCGACGCGGAAAAACCACCGGTCATCCGATCGCGCACCGTTATGCCGAATCTCGGCAATCCCACGCCGCTGCATCTCAAATATGCGGAACAATTGCGCGAGTCGCTGCCGGAAAATGTGAAAGCCGCCGTGCGTGAACCGCTCGACGCCGTCGCGCTGATTTACGCCATGCTGCTGAGTTCCGATGAGAAAACGCGCACAACACAACTCGCCGAACTTGCCAAACGCGTTGCGCCGCCGGTTCATGAGAAAACCATCGCATTGTATCCCGAAGTGGCGCCCATTGCCGCCCATGTTCATTTGCCGCTCGTTAATATCGCCTTGCCCGCGTTGCGCCAGTTGACCGCGGAGCAGTTCGACCAATTTTCGCAGATGCTCCAATGGCTGGTCGAAAGCGACGGAAAGGTCGAGCTGTTTGAATACGTACTGCAGAAAATCGTGCTCCGCCATCTCGCACCGCAGTTTGGCAACGCGCGTCCGACAACGGTCCAATATTACACGCTCAAACCGCTCGTGCCGGATTGCGTCGTTGTGCTGTCCGCGCTGGCGAACGCCGGCAATAGCGACGCGGCGGAAGTCCAAAAAGCTTTCGAGCTGGGCGCGCCGTATTTGCGCGCGCCCGACGGCGATTGGGCATTGCTGCCGCGCGAACAATGCGGCGTGACGCAGATTGACACCGCGCTCAACCGCCTTGCACAGGCCGTGCCGATCATCAAAAAAAATCTGCTCGAAGCCTGCGTCCACACGGTCGGCGCCGACGGTGTGATTCAAGAAAGCGAGGCCGAACTGCTCCGCGCCGTTGCCGACACGCTGGATTGCCCGATGCCGCCGTTTGTCGTCGAAAACAACGCGTAGCCACGTTTGTGAAAACGCGGAAAAATATATTCGGGAGGTCCGCGCCTTCACAGGCGCGGCTACAAATCACTCGCGCACAACCGCTTTCAATTGCACCTTGAACGCCTCCACAACTTTTGTGTGGGCGGCGTTCGCTTCGGCATCGGTCAGCGTCTTGTCCGCGGCGCGATAGGTGAAGGCATAGGCCAGGCTCTTTTGTCCTTCCGGCACATTCTTGCCGCGAAACACGTCGAACAACTCCACGGCTTCCAAGTTCGCCGGTTTGGTCTGCTTCACCACCTGCAAGACCGCTTCATGAGTTGTGGCTTCGGGCACAATCATGGCCACGTCACGGCGTATCGCCGGGAATTGCGGCAATGGCTTGAATGACTTGGCCGGATTGCGGCGCGCGAGCAGCAGGTCCAGATTCAATTCCGCCAGCAGCACCGCGTCGCGCAAATCGTATTTCTTCGCCAGCACCGGCGACAACTGGCCGAGTTCGCCGATTTGATTTTTGCCGAGTTGAATCGTGGCCGATTCGAGAAAGAGCGCGGTGCTTTCGGCCCGGCGGTTGAAGGTCATCCCGCGCAAACCGAATTGCTCAAAAAATTCCTCCAGCAGGCCTTTCAAATCGTGGATGTCGAATTTCGCATCGCGTTCACCGCCGCTCCAGAACAACAGGTTGCGCTGGCCGGTGAGTGCGACAGCCACGCGGCGTTCTTCTTGGTAGGGACGGCTCGCCGAGCCGTCCGGACGCTTCGGCGAAGCGTCCCTACCTTGGACAAACACCCTTCCAATCTCAAACAATGCCACGTCGTAATTCTTGTGGCTGACGTTGTGCCGCAACGAATGAATCAAGCCGGGCAACAGGCCCGGCCGCAGCACGTCCATGTCCGAACTCAGCGGATTCGCCAGCGCCACGACTTCGGCACTCGACTCTCGACACTCGACTCCCGACACCAAGGTCTGCCCTTGCGCCTCGTTCAATCCCAATCCGCTCAAGATTCTTCGGGCTTCGGCAATTTCGTCATGGATGGAATCAAACGCGTTCGCGCCAATCGCCCCGCGCGGCGGTGTGGCTGGAATCTTGTCCACGCCGTGCAGGCGGGCGACTTCCTCAATCAAATCCACCTCGCGTTTCAAGTCCACGCGGAACGTTGGAATTTGGAACGTCACCGGCTCCGGCGGGCCGCCCGCTCCCACCGGACGCGCCTTGCGATTCACAGCCTTCAAACCAAGTTGACCGAGATAAAACTCGCACTCCTCCGGTTTCAAGGCGATGCCGAGCAGTTCATTGACTTTGTGATGGCGCAGCATTACTTGCTTCGGTTCGACCGGTTTCGGGTAAGCGTCCACAACACCGTCGGCGAGCTGGCCACCGGCAGTTTCAAGAATCAGTTGCGTCGCGCGCTGGCTGGCCCAATCGCAAATGCCGATGTCCGCGCCGCGTTCAAAGCGGTAGCTTGATTCACTACGCAGGCCGAGCGCCTTGCTTGTGCGACGAATGTTCGTCGGCGAAAAATAGGCGCTCTCGATGAGCACATCCGTCGTCAAGTTGTTAATTTCCGTGTTCTGGCCGCCCATGATTCCGGCGAGGGCAATGCCCTTTTGTTCGTCGGCAATCAAAAGCATTTCATTCGTCAATGTGCGTTCGACATTGTCCAGCGTCTTAAATTTTTCTCCTTCACGAGCGCGGCGCACAATAATCGTAGGATAGGCATCTTGCCTGTCTCCATCTTTCTTTCCGGAAGTTTGAGACAGGCTGGAAGCCTGTCCTACCTTGGCAAGAAAATGATAATCAAACGCGTGCAACGGGTGGCCAATTTCCATCAGCACGTAATTCGTCACGTCCACGACGTTGTTGATCGAACGGATGCCGACTTTTTCCAGCGTCGAACGCAGCCAATCCGGGCTGGGACCAATCTTTACGCCTTTCACGACGCGGGCGGTGTAACGCGGGCAAAGCTCGGCGTCCTCGATGCGGATGGAGACCAAATCTGCTGCGCTGTAGCGGCGGTCTGTGACCGCCGACGGCGCTGACACAGCGCCGCTACAATCCGGAATCTTCAGCTTGTTCCCCGTCACTGCCGCGATTTCGCGGGCGATGCCGATGACGCTGTTCCAATCCGGCCGGTTCGGCGTGATTTCCAAATCGTAAACCACGTCACCGCCGCTCCGACCGAGATATTCGGCGAATGATTTCCCCACAGGCGCGTCCGCCGGCAGGATGAGCAGGCCGTCCACCTTGTCCGGCAGGCCCAGTTCCTGCGGCGAACACATCATGCCGTGGCTGGTGATGCCGAAAACTTTTCGCTCCTTGATGACGAACGGTTCCTTGTCGCCCGGCTTCACCGGCAAGGCGAAGTTCGGCAGGATGAGCGGCACCTTGTCGCCAACTTTGTGGTTTTGCGCGCCGCAAATGATGATGCGCTCGCCTTTGCCGTCGTTCACCTTGCAAACGGAGAGCTTGTCCGAACCGGGCACGGGGTCGCGCGTGAGGATTTGGGCGACGACGATGCCCTCGAACTCGCCGCCGATTTTCTGGACGTTTTCGGCTTCGAGGCCGAGCATGGTGAGCCGCTCCGCCAGTTGTTCGGGTGACCAGTCGAAATCAACGTATTGTTTGAGCCAATTGAGGGTGACTTTCATTATTTTTTGCCTGAATCGAATGATTGAAGACGAGTGGTTATGGATTTAAGGAACTCTACCATTTGAGGTTTTATGGCTTCTTGAAACGGTTTTTGACCATGAACAACAAGATTTCGCGCATTTCTTATTTCTTGTAGTTTGATCAATTCAGCCTCGGTAACGAACTTTCTCATCTCAAAAGCTTGCAATGCTCCATTGAAGTTAAGCAATTGTATTCGGCTTGTTCTGGGAACAATCTTCTGTTGGACTGCCTTTTCAAATGCAACCCAACTCGAAATAAATTCCCCTAGCGTGTCGGCTTTTGTTGGTTTTGATTCGATAAGGCCAAAGCCAAATAAATTTTCAAAGAGAGAGTTTGCCAAGCGCGCATACACTTCAACCTTATTACGCTCCACTGTTAATCCATTTCCCTGATGATACAACTGATTGCGAAGCCTGTGATACCATTCAATTTCTCCAAGGTCTATGCCGGTCAATTTGTCAGTAGCGTGTTTCTCAAGAGCGTCAAGAAGTTTTGGGAAGCTCTCGGAAATTTCCTGATACTCCGACCTGCTAATCGTCAGGCCAGTTATTCGCTTCGGAAGTCCTAAAAAAGTTTTCACCATCAATTCCACAGCGTTATCAATGCTGATCATGGCAAGTCGGCGATTTGTATCAGAATCATCTTGAAGCAATTTTAAGCCATGCTTCAAGATTTCTCCTGGGCCGGATGCCCATGGTCTTTCTGCCGACATATCAAATTAAAACTGTTTCAGAAACCGCACGTCATTCTCGTAAAAGAGCCGGATATCGTTGATGCCGCCGCCAAGCTCCGTCAGGAGCGGCATCTTTGTAACACGCGCATTAAGCAACGGCCAAGCCCCGTCGGGGCGGCATATTCCGCCAATTACAAATTTCTGACCGCCTTTGTTCATTCGTTTCCGATATCGCTCCTGACGGAGCTTAAAAATTTATCTGGTTTCGTTTCTACAAATATTTCGCTCCTAACGGAGCTTTCATCGGCCTTGCGTTTGATGAATCACTTCCCATTTGTCATCCCCACGCATTTTTCTCAAATCTTCCTGCGTCATGAAATTCTTGAATTTGCCATGAATTCGTTCGCTCAATGCTTTTAACCGTTTGAGGCGTTCCGGGCTTTTGTCAGCCACCGGGCGTTTGACTTGCTTGGATTTGTTTTTCATGGCTCGCAAAATATTCGCCGCGCCAAATTAAAATTGCCTCAAAAACCGCACGTCGTTTTCGTAAAAGAGGCGGATGTCGTTGATGCCGTAGCGAATCATGGCGATGCGTTCGATGCCGAAGCCGAACGCCCAGCCGGTCCAGATTTCCGGGTCGTAACCGACGTTTTCAAACACCTGCGGATGCACCATGCCGCACCCGGCAATTTCCAACCAGTCCTTGCCCAGCTTTTTCACGAGCGCGTTGCTGAAATCAATCTCGAAGCTCGGCTCGGTGTAGCTGAAATAATGCGGACGGAACCGGATTTTCGTTTCTTCGCCGAGCAGTTCCTTGAAGACAAATTCCACCGTGCCCTTGAGGTCACCCACGGTGACTCCTTTGTCCACGTACAGCCCTTCGATCTGCTGGAAGGTCGGGTTGTGCGTGGCGTCAGCGTTGTCGCGGCGATAGACGCGTCCCGGCACGATGATGCGGATGGGTGGCGGCTGCAATTTCATCACGCGGATTTGGACGGAGCTGGTATGAGTTCTCAACAGTAGGACAGGCATCTTGCCTGTCTCTAACTTTTTTTCAGATGGAGACAGGCTGGAAGCCTGTCCTACGTTTAAATAAAACGTGTCCTGCGTATCGCGCGCGGGATGGTCGGCGGGCGTGTTGAGCGCGTCGAAACAATGGTATTCGTCCTCGATTTCCGGGCCGTCGGCGACCACAAAACCAATTTTGCGGAAGCTGCGGACGATGTCTTCGGTCACCTGCGTGAGCGGATGCAGTTTGCCGAGCGCGCGGCGTCGTCCCGGCAACGTGAAATCGGTCGGCTCCTTGGGCAGCGCAGCCGCCAGTTCAAGTTCGGCACGGCGTTCGACCAGCGCGGCTTCGAGTTCGACTTTGGCGGCGTTGATGGCCTTGCCGGCGGCGGGCTTTTCCTCCTTGGACAGTGTGCCGAGCTGTTTCATCAGCGCGGTGAATTTGCCGTGCGCGCCAATCCAGTTGCCCTTGGCCTGTTCGAGCGCGGCGAGGTCGGGAGCGGCTTTCAAGTCCGTGAGCGCAGCTCGCTTGAGGGGTTCAATGTCGTTCAGCAAAGACATACCTAGATTTAGCCGCAAAAAGGCGCAAAAGTCACAAAAGAAATTTTCATTGCTACACTTCGCCGGAGCGCGGCTGTGGTCGCAGACCCAGCCGCAGCGTGTTCGGCTGGGTGCTGCGGCTGGTGCTTTGCACACAGCCACGCTCCAACGAAAAGGAAAAAACGGGCGGCCATTGCTGGTCGCCCGCTTGAAACTGAAAATTTGGGACTTTTACGCCTTCGCCAGAGTGGCGGCGGGTTTGGCCTTAAGCGCGTTTTTGGCAACATTGACCAATTCGTTGAAAGCAGCGGCATCCGTTGCGGCGAGGTCGGCCAGCACCTTGCGGTCGAGCGCGCATTTGGCGGCCTTCAAGCCTTCCATGAACCGGCTGTAGGTGAGGCCGGCGGCACGGGTCGCGGCGTTGATGCGGATTTGCCAGAGATAGCGGAACGTGCGTTTTTTGCGGCGGCGATCGCGGTAGGCGTATTGCCGGGCATGGTCAATGGCGTCGGAGGCGTAGCGATAAAGTTTTGAGCGGCGCATCCGGAAGCCTTTGGCGGCTGTGACCATCCGTTTGCGGCGTTTGCGGGAGGCTGGGGCGTTGGTAACACGCATAAAAAATCAGGAGATGGGAGTTGGCAGATAGGAGTTGGGGAAATCAGTGGCTGAACGGCAGGCTTTGCGTGATGCGATAAACGTCGGTGGAATCCACCGTGGTGGTGCCGCGCAGGGAACGGCGGCGTTTCGGTCGTTTGGTCTGCGCCAGGTGGCGGCGACCGGCGCTGGAGCGCAGGACTTTTCCGCCAGCCGTAATCTTAAAACGCTTGGCCACGGACTTTCTGGTCTTGATGCCTTTGGGACGTCGCATAAATCAAAATCAATTGCAAAAGAGCATGAAATATAGGTGGCCATGCGCGCGGAGGCAAGCGCGATTTTTGAATTTTTGACTTCAAACTGGCACGGCCGCTTGCCATTGCTGGAAGCGTGACCTATTTTCAGCGCAATGAAATATCGTCGTTTTGGGCGGACAGAGCTGGCGATGCCGGTGATTTCCTGCGGCGGGATGCGGTACCAATTCAAGTGGCAGGATGCGGACCCGAAGGAAATCCCGGCCGACAACCAGAAAAATCTCGAAGCCACCATCCACCGCGCGTTCGAACTGGGCATCAACCACATTGAAACCGCGCGCGGCTACGGCACCTCCGAAATGCAACTCGGCAACGTGCTGCCCCAATTGCCGCGCGACAAAATCATCGTCCAGACCAAGGTCACGCCGCGGGCCACGCCGGAGGAATTTCTCCAGACGTTCGAGACTTCGATGAAATATCTGCGGCTGGATCATGTGGATTTGTTCTCGTTGCACGGCATCAACACCCGTGAAATCCTGGACTGGTCGCTGAAGAAAAACGGCTGCCTCGAAGCGGCGCGCAAACTGCAAAAGGACGGGCGCGTGCGGTTCATCGGGTTTTCCACGCACGCGACGACCGACATCCTCCTCGCGGCGGTGAACAGCGGCGAATTCGATTACTGCAACGTCCACTGGTATTTCGTGAATGATTTGAACTGGCGGGCGATTGAAGCGGCGCACCGGCTCGACCTGGGCGTGTTCATCATCAGCCCGAACGACAAGGGCGGCAAACTTTACGAACCGCCGCAAAAACTGGTCGAACTTTGCGCGCCGCTGACGCCGATGGAATTCAACGACCTTTACTGCCTCGCACGCAAGGAGGTCCACACTTTGAGTTGCGGCGCCAACAAGCCGGGCGATTTTGACGAGCACGTTCGCGCGCTGAGGTTTTACGACAAAATTCCGGAGACCGTTGCGGCGGTTGAAAAACGGTTGCGCGCGGAGATGGAGCGCGTGCTCGGCGCGGATTGGTGCGGGCGGTGGTTTGAAGGCCTGCCGAATTATGTGGACGTGCCTGGTGAAATCAACGTTTCCGAAATCGTGCGGCTGTGGACTTACGCAAAATCGCTCGACCTCGTGGCCTGGGGCAAGATGCGCTACAACCTGCTTGGCCAGGCTGAACACTGGTTTCCCGGCCAGAACGCGGCGAAGGTGCGCGAACTGGATTTACGAAATGCGTTGCGGCAAAGCCCGTTCGCCGGGCGCATCCCGGGAATTTTGGAGGACGCGCACCGGATGTTGTTTGAGCAGCCGGTGCAGCGCCTCAGTGCGAGTTAAAATCGAGGGCCGGACCGTTGGTGGAACTCAGCAATGTTGATATGGGCGTTATCGCAGCCGGCGGGGTCACGTCAATCGGCGCGCCGGCGTTAAGCTGTTTGAGCACAGCATCGGACAAATCATCGCCGCTGCTGTAAACGACCGCATCCGTTATCGCAGAATTGACCACCAGCGTGTAACTGCCGGCCTTGGCCTTGTCGCCAACGGCCTTTTGGATTTCGCTGAGGAGGTTGGCGGTCATCCGTTGCCTTTGGTCAAGCACCTGGGATTGCGCCTGGCGATTGAATTGGTCAATGGCGCCTTTGGAATTATTCATTTCCTTTAGTTTGTCGGCGGCGGCCTCTTTGCGCTTGCCGCGCTCTTCGGCAGAAAGGGCCTGGTCGTTGGCCTGGTCCAAAAGCTGATTGTAATCGGCCTGTGCCTTGTCCAAACCGTCGGCCATGTCCTTGATTTCCTTCTGGAGGTCGGTCACACGTTTGTTAAGCGCCACCTCGGCCTGCTTGGTTTTCCAATAACCTTTGAAGAGCTTTTCCATGTCCACGGTGGCGATTTTGGTTTGCGCCAGCGCCGGAACGCTCAAAACGGCCAGCAGCAAAAACGTCAATATTGTTGTTCGTAACATCTTCATGAGAATAGGAAAACAGAATTCGCGGCTGACGCCAACTGAAAATTCATCTACTGCGCCTGCAGGCGGAGGAACAGGTTGGTGAAGGAGGAGATGAAAGTGTAGGTATATAAGCCGTTGGTCAATACCTGCGGCACCGATGATGGGAAAACCTGCCAGTTGGTCTTTACTGTCAAATCATCGTTGTACTCCAGTACGAATAATTGCCCCAGTTCTGCCTCAAAAGGCAGCACCGCTGGCCAAGAAGCAGTGTAATTGGTGCCGGTCGTGGTCAATGTAAGCACCGGCGACGGGATGGTCAGCAGGATTTTGGCGAGGAAAGCGTCGTTCGTTCCGTTGCGCGTGGTTTGCGGCGCGTCGAGCGTGGGGAAATTCGTGGAAAGCGTCTGACCAACGATATAGGCATTGCCCAGCGGGTCCACGGCAATGCCGTAGCCGAAATCATCGCTCGCGCCGCCCAGCAACGCGGAATAAAACAGGGCGGTGGCATTGGTGTTGAAAGCGAT
The DNA here is from genome assembly GCA_050011235.1 of Verrucomicrobiota bacterium. Taxonomy (GTDB): domain Bacteria; phylum Verrucomicrobiota; class Verrucomicrobiia; order Limisphaerales; family UBA11358; genus UBA11358. The sequence goes on from JBEKJN010000059.1 coordinate 9,131, forward strand.
GACAAACACGTCGTTGCCGCCCGAATTGGTCGTCCGGAGAAAACCAACGTTGTTGGTCGGATAACACGGAAAATTTGTCGAGGTGGTGCTGCCAACGACAAATGCGTTGCCCGCCGGGTCAAGCGCCACGCCATAGCCGATGTCAATGTTGAACATGGTGCCGCCGAAGACTGTGGAATAGGCGATTCCAGGATGAACGCCGTTGGTGATCTTTGTCAGGAAGGCGTTGGTGGTGATGTTGTAGCCGTAATAGAAGTTGTTGGTCAGCCCATTGTAGAGATTGGAATTTGTAACGGTATTGGGGAAATTGGTTGAAACCGTCCAGCCGGTCACGTAAGCGGCACCATTGTTGTCAGCGGCGATGGAATATGCGACATCGTTGTTGGTGCCACCAAGGAAGGTTGAGTAAAGTAAATTTGTGCCGGTGGAATCAAATTTGGCAACAAAGGCATCGTAGGCGGAAGACTGATTTGTTAACGAGCCATTCAAGTACATCTGGAATGCGTTTGTGTTTGGGAAATTGGTCGAGGCGGTGAAACCAGTCACATAAACTTGGTTGAGGTTGTCAACGGCAATGCCTTCACCGACATCAAAATTGTTGCCGCCAAAGTAGGTTGAATAAACCAAACTGTTGCTACCGGGAGCGAGAACGATTTTGGCGATGAAGGCATTGGCATTGAAATACACGCTATTGGTGCAGGCCAGACGGTTCAAATACAAATTTGTTGTCCCCGTCAATTTATAAGGCACCGGGCTTTTGACCGGGAAATTCGTTGAATAGGTATAGCCTGTTACATAAATGTTGCCAGATGAATCTAAAGCGATGCCGTTGCCACCATCCATCCCGGAGCCGCCAAGATAAGTGGAAAACATCAGGTTTGAACCGCCTGAATTTAATTCGGCGACAAAAGCATCAATGGGATAAGAACCAAAGGACTTGCCATAACTTCCACCGATATGGGCATAACCTGGGATCGCATTGTTTGTTGGAAAATCTGGAGAATCGGTGAAACCAGTCACAAAAGCGTTGCCTTGGCCGTCCACTGCTATGCTGGATGCCAAATCATCCGCACTGCCGCCCAGGTAAGTGAAGTAAATAAGATTCGTGCCGAGATTGCCAAACCTGGCTACAAAGGCATCACCGGTCAAGGTGCCGCCATGATTAGTTGTCTGGTATGCGCCGGGTGGAACCGGCCAGTTCGTGAATTGCGTCGAGAAGGTCTGGCCCGCCATGTAAATGGAACCGTCGTTTGTGTTGATCGCAACCGCCCAGGCGGTTTCACCATAATTGCCGCCGAAGTAGGTTGAGTAGCTCAAAATCGGGTCAATCACCAGTGGCAGGTTGTGATCGTAACTGCCGACGATAAACGCAACGATGTGCCCATCCAGCAGCCGGTAACCGCCGCTGATTTCACGACGCGCGCCATTCGCCATCTGATAAATCACCGGCTTGGGCTGGCGAATTTCACCGCCGCTCAAGGTTAAAATCATTTCGCCCTGCGCGTTGACTGCGATTTTGTCCGGGCCGTCGAAATGAATCTTTATTGCGCCCGGATCCGCGCCCGGCGCAACTTCGAAATCGTATTCAAGCTGTTGCTGATTGCCGTAATAAACCAAACCAATGCCGGGATAAATTTCTTCCACGCGCACCTTGGCGAAGATCGGCACGCCAACATGCCATTGCGCGGGGTCGTTGCCCACAAGGTAATTGACTTTGCCGGACAATGGGGCATCACCGCGAATTTGCGCCCGTGGATTTGCGCCCATGAATTGCATTCGCACCGTCGCGGGTCCGACCGCTTCTTTGCGCAGGACGATCTGCGCTTCGACCGGCGAAACCAGGAATTGGGAATCGCGTCCGTGCGCGAGAAACTGTACCAAATGATCCGCCTGTCCGCGGTTGGCTTCAAAGTAAAGCGGCATGCCGTCAAGCGGTGTTGCCGTTTGCGCGGACACGGCCAACGCCAACAGACTGGCGGCGAGGCCTGCTGGTATGATTTTTTTCGTGCGACGAGTCATCTTAAAACTCACGGGTGTAACCGACACCGAATTGGAACTGGCCGGAACCGCTGTTGTATTGATCATGATGTATGGGCACACCATAGTCCAGCCGCAACGGGCCGAGGTGCGGAATGTTCAAACGGAAGCCCAGGCCCCAGTTGTCGTCAAAATTGCCGGAGAAGGAATACGGCTGCGCGCCGACGGCGCCGGCATCGTAAAAGAGGGCAATGCGCACGCCAACGCCGTTTTCCTTTTCCAAAATGGGTATGCTGTATTCGAGCGAGCCAAACCAATAGCTGTCGCCGCCAATCGGTTCGTCGGGAATGCCGGCGAGATTGCCCGGGTAGTAAGCCGGGTCACGCGGGCCGATGTTCCGGTATTTGAAACCACGCAGTGAATAAAGCCCGCCGAGGTAGTAACGGTCGTAGAACGGCACATCGCCGGAACCCAGGCTGTCGGCGATGCCGGCGCGTCCGCCCGCTTCCAGCACGTGGCCTTTGAAGAAACCGGGGAAAAACCAATCACTTTTGACCTCGACTTTGTAAAAGGTTGAGTCGCCGGTGCTGAATTCGGTGTCAATTTCGCTTCGCTGTCCATGATTTGGTAGCAGCGTGCTGTTGCGCGTGTCGTAAGCCAGCGACGCACCGAAGCGTTGATAAAAATGGTCGCCGGTTTCATTCAGAATGTCCAAGGGGACATTACGTGGATTTTGTTCCACAGGTGGTGGATTGATTGGTCCGGGAATTATAATGGTTTGATCACCATGCCACCCATCATTCAGCGAAATACCCACATCTTCAATCGTATAGCTGACGCTGCCGATGAGGAAGTCGCTCCCCAACGCACGGGTGAGGCTCAACTTTATGCCGGTGCGGCTTTCGTCATAAATGTTGTTCGGGCTCTCGAAATCCAACTGGTGGCGGTAGAGGTCCACGCCGAACGCCAGCTTGCGGTTGAGGAACCACGGTTCGACGAAGGAAAGTTCGTAGTCCTGCCGCTGGGTGCCCAACTGCACGAAAAGGCGGAATTTCTGGCCGGCGCCGGTGAAGGTGGGCGGGTGGAACAAATCAAAGTTGCCCTGCGTCAGTTCGGCATAGCCGACGAGCGCGTCCACCGAACTGAAGCCCGCGCCGAACGTGAGCTTGCCGGTGTTTTGTTCCTCAACGTTTACAATCAGGTTTTTGCGTCCGGCAATCGGCGGATCGGTCGGCTCCGGCCGCATGTCCACCTTGTCGAAGTATTGCAAATTTTCGAGGCGTTGCTTGCTGGTTTCGACGCGCACCATGTCAAAAACTTCACCGGGCGAGATGGCCAGTTCGCGGCGGATGACCCTGTCCTTAGTTTTCAAATTGCCGCGAATCTCGATTTG
>JBEKJN010000060.1:0-12382 GCA_050011235.1 Verrucomicrobiota bacterium
TGCTGGAAAAACCCTTGTCCTGAAGTGTGCGTCAAAGGTGCTAGACTTCACTTTTGAGTACCAAGAAGACATACATCGGAACAATGGGATATTCGGAATTTGGCTGGGCCGAGCAGCCGCACTTCAAAGAATTTCCCTTGAAAACGCGCGCTTTGATTGTCGTTATCGGTTGATCAGCAAAGTCGAGCCACCTGAAGATATCAGAAGCAGGTCAGGTTTCGAGTCGCAGATGGAGCGCCTGAAGCGGTTGGTCCGAGCAGGGCGGTTATGGCCAGTCCGCAACTGGATTCCGTTGAAGCGCGGGGTGCCGACTCCAACCGCAAAAGCGCAAAAGGATGCTGTGGCGTACGACCTAATCACGGATGACAACTCTGGGATAGAGAAGGAAATTTTGGTGCTGAATGTCGCGGCATTGGGCCAACGAAGGCCGCTACCAGCAGACTTGTCGAAATTCTGGGACGCTGTGACCCGTGATACGGCTGGAGCGTTGGAGCGGAGGACAGCTGCATAGCGCCCCGTTGGAGGAGCGAGGCTTACATGGCTTTCCCGGTCATTTCTTGGGCAGCAGGCTCTTTTCACCGCGAGCTTTCTCGATCGGCGTCGCGGCTTGGCGCGTGCTTTCGGAAGGGGAAAATCAGTGGTTTGCCATGCCGGTTTCAATTGCCAATTTTGGCCGGTTTGGGGAACGCAAAATTCCTCAAAAAAGCTCTTGCACGGGGGCAAACCTTTGATATTTTATGCGCTCCGTTTCGCTCGGAAGGGCGGATGGTCAGCATGGTTGCAGGCCGATAACTGATTCCCCGCAGGGACAGGAATGATGGTCTTGCCGACTCCCTGAGTTGCTGCTGAAACTTTTGTTTTTATGCCAGTTAAAACATTTAGACCGCTAACGCCGTCTCTGCGCTACGTCACGTTCGCAGATTTCGACGAGATTACGAAGACGCGGCCGGAAAAACGGCTGGTCATTACGCGGAAGAAGACCGGTGGCCGCAACCACTACGGTCGCATGACTGCGCGCGGCATTGGCGGTGGCCACAAGCAGAAAATCCGCCTCGTGGATTTCAAGCGCAACAAGCACGGCGTCGAGGCCACAGTCGCGGCCATCGAATACGATCCAATGCGCTCGGCGCGGCTGGCGTTGCTGCAATACAAGGACGGCGAGAAACGTTACATCATCGCTCCGGTCGGCATCAAGGTCGGCGGTAGCATTGCCAGCGGGCCGGCGGTCCCGCCGGAAATCGGCAATGCGCTTCCGCTCAAGGCGATTCCAGTCGGCATTGCGATTCACAATATTGAACTCGTGCCCGGTCGCGGCGGGCAAGTTGTGCGTTCAGCGGGCGGTGCGGCCACCTTGATGTCGCGCGGCGAAGGATACGCGCAGATTCGTCTGCCATCCGGCGAAATCCGCAAAATTAACGAGGAATGCTACGCGACGATTGGCCAGGTCGGCAACGCGGAGCATGAGAACGTGATTTTGGGCAAGGCAGGCCGTTCGCGGCATCGCGGCATCCGGCCAATCAACCGCGGTGTTTCGAAGAACCCGGTGGACCATCCGAACGGCGGCGGCGCCGGCAAGTCGAAATCAGGCGGCGGCTGGCAGCAGTTGACTTCGCCGTGGGGTTTGCTGGCCAAGGGTTACCGGACGCGCCACAAGAAGAAGATTTCAAACCGTTTCATCATCGTGCGCCGCGACGGCCGGCCAATGAAGAACAAGTAATTTATGGGACGCTCGATTAAAAAAGGTCCGTTTGTGGATTTTCACCTGCTGGACAAGATCCAGAAGGCGAAGAGCACAAATCAAAAAACGCCGATCAAGACCTGGTCGCGGCGTTCGACCATCACGCCGGATTTCGTGGGGCTGACGTTCACCGTCCACAACGGAAAGGTCTTCAACCCGGTGTTTGTGACGGAAAACATGGTCGGCCACCGGCTCGGCGAATTTTCGCTGACACGCATATTCCGGAAACACGGCGCGCACACGGCCAAGGCGGAGGCGAAGTAACATGGAAGTTCACGCGATATTGAAAAATGTGCCGATGTCTCCGCAGAAAATGCGCGAGGTAGTGCGGCAGATTCAGGGATTGCCGGCGTTGCAGGCGCAGGCGGTGTTGCAAGTCGTCCCGCGCAAGGGTGCGCGACTCGTGGCCAAGACGTTGAAATCCGCCATTGCCAACGCCGAAAACAACAACAAGCTCAAGCCGGAAAGTTTGCGCATCAAGGAGGCCGTCGCCGGCTCGGCAACGATGCTCAAACGCTTCATTCCCAAGGCGCGTGGTTCCGGCGGACGAATCCTCAAACGCCGTTGTCACATCAAAATCACCTTGTCGGACGAATAATTCCCATGGGCCAAAAAACCAATCCAATCGGTCTGCGCGTCGCCGTCAACAAGGACTGGCGTTCCAAGTGGTTTGCCAGCAAGAAGGAGTTCGGCGCGCTCCTGACCGAGGACCGCGAAATCCGCGCACTGCTGAAGAAGAAGCTCGAATCGGCGTCCGTGCCGAAGATTCTCATTGAACGCGCCACCAATCGTTGCCGCGTCACCATTCTCACCGCCCGTCCGGGCGTGGTCATCGGCCGCAAAGGCGCGGAAATTGACAAGCTCAAGGAGGAATTGAGCCGCAAGACCGGCAAGGAAGTTTATGTGGACATCGTCGAGGTGAAGACGCCGGAACTCGACGCCCAACTCGTGGCGGAAAACGTCGCATTGCAACTGGAACGGCGCGTTTCCTTCCGGCGAGCGATGAAAAAGGCGCTGCAGACGGCGCAGGATTTTGGCGCGGAAGGAATCAAGATTCGTTGCTCGGGCCGTTTGGGCGGGGCGGAACTCGCGCGTGTGGAAATGTATCACTGGGGCCGTGTGCCGTTGCACACGTTGCGCGCGAACATTGACTATGGATTTGCCGAGGCGTTAACCGTTTACGGCAAGCTCGGCATCAAATGCTGGATTTGTTTGGGCGAAAACAAGCCACAGAAGAAGGAGCAGCCTGCTGAAGCAACGCCCGTTTAGAAGAGGATTTTTTATATGCCATTACAGCCGGAGAGAGTGAAGTTTCGCAAGATGCACCGTGGCAGCCGGGCCGGTCTGGCGTCGCGCGGGCACACGGTGGCGTTCGGCGAATACGGCTTGATGTCGCTGGAACGTTGCTGGCTTGACACTAAGCAGATTGAGGCCGCGCGCGTGGCCATCGCCCGCAACCTGAAACGGCGCGGAAAAATGTGGATCCGCATCTTTCCGCAAAAGTCGTTCACGAAGAAGCCGCTGGAAACCCGCATGGGTAAGGGCAAAGGCCCGCTGGAATCATGGGTGGCGGTGATTCGTCCGGCGAACGTGCTGTTTGAAGTGGACGGCGTAACGGAAGTGGAGGCGCGCGAGTCGTTGCGCCTGGCGGCGACGAAACTGCCGATCAAAACCAAGTTTATTTCGCGGCATTACCTGAGCCGGTAGGCGGAAATTTTATGAAGTTTTCGGAAATGAAAGATATGACGCTGGTGGAGTTGTCGGCCAAGAGCCGCGACTTCCGCCACGAAAAGTTCAACCTGCGTTTGCAGCAGGCGAGCGCCCAACTGGAAAAGTCGGCGCGCCTGCGCACGCTGCGCCGCGATATCGCGCGGCTCGAAACGCGCATCTCGCAACTCCGCTCGCGCGGAGCGGAGCTGCCAAACAAAGCGGCTTAATCGTATGGCTGACACTGTGAATCCAACGGAAACGGCGCGCGGACAACGCAAACAGCGCGTCGGCGAAGTCATCGCGAGCAAGATGGCCAAGACCATCGTCGTGCGCGTCGAACGCCGGTTTCCGCATCGGCGGTTCCGCAAGGTGGTGACCGCTTACAAGAAATTTTACGCCCATGATGAAAAGGGCGAGGCCAAGCCGGGCGACCGCGTGCGCATTGAAGAAACGCGCCCGATTTCCAGGACGAAACGGTGGCGGCTGCTGGAAGTGGTGGAACGCAATCAAGGTGTCGCGCCAGTGGCGGAGTAGCGAGATTTTATGTTGCAAATTCGTTCCCATTTGGATGTAGCGGACAACACCGGCGCGAAGATCGCCTGGGCGATCGGCGTGTTGGGCCGCAACCAGCGTTATGCGCGCGTGGGCGACATTATCAAGGTCCACATCAAGGACGCCGCGCCGGACGGCCAGGTGAAGAAGGGCGAGGTCCATAACGCGGTCATCGTCCGTACGAGACAGCCGATCCGTCGCAGCGACGGTTCGTATTTGCGCTTTGACAGCAACGCAATCGTCATCATTGACCCGGAGATGAATCCGAAAGGCACGCGCATCTTCGGGCCGGTGGCGCGCGAGTTGCGCGACAAGAAGTTTATGAAAATCATCTCGCTCGCGCCGGAAGTGATTTGAAAATTTTATGAAGTGTCATGTGAAAAAGGGCGACGAAGTGGTGGTGCTGGCCGGAAAGGAAAAAGGCAAGCGCGGCAAAATCATCGCCGTGTCGCCCAAAAAAGCGCGCGTCATCGTCGAAGGCTTGCAAATGATCAAGCGCCACATGCGCAAGAGCCAGCAACATCCGCAGGGCGCCATCGTCGAGCGCGAAGGGACCATCCACATTTCCAATGTGATGAAGGCGGAGCTTTTTGACGCGCGCGCGCAACAGCCCGCGCCGGCGGCAAATGCATGATTGAGCCATGAAAGCCAGACTTTACAGCAAATACGTGAACGAAGTGGCGCCGGCGCTGAAGGAAAAGCGCAAATACACCAACGTTCACCAGGTTCCCCGCATGGTGAAAATCGTGGTGAACATGGGCGTCAGCGCGTCGCTGGAAAAAAACGCGGTCGAAGACGCGGCGAAAGATCTCGCGCTCATCACCGGCCGCAAACCGGCCATCAGCAAGTCGCGTCACAACATCGCAAACTTCAAATTGCGCGAAGGCCAGCCCATCGGTTGCCGCGTGACGCTGCGCCGTGACGCGATGTATGAATTTTTCGACAGGCTCGTCGCCACCGCGTTGCCGCGCATCCGCGACTTCCGCGGCTTGTCGCCGCGCAAATTCGACGGGCGCGGCAATTATACGTTCGGCGTCGCCGAACAAACGATTTTCCCGGAAATTGAACTGGACAAAATCAAGCGCACGCAGGACATGGACATTACAATTGTGACCAGTGCGCGGAACGACGCCGAGGCGCAGGATTTGCTGAAGCTGATGGGTTTTCCATTGGCGGAAGCGAAGGAAACGCCGGCAAAAGCCGCCGCTGAGGTAAAACCGGAAGCCAAATGAAAAATTTATCGTCCTCGTAATCCTCATCGAGGACGGGAACGAGAACGAAAGAAATTATGGCCAAGAAAGCATGGACAGAGCGCAACAAGCGCAAAGCTGAAACGGTGAAGAAATACGCCGTGGTTCGCGCGGAACTGAAGGCCAGGCACGATTACGCCGGCCTCGCCAAGCTGCCGCGCGACGCCAGCCCGTCGCGGCTGGTGAATCGCTGCGCCATGAGCGGCCGCCGCCACGGTTATCTGCGCAAATTCGGTGTTTCACGCCTCACCTTTCGTGAAGCGGCGTTGAATGGTTTGATTCCCGGTGTTGTAAAAGCCAGTTGGTAAGCAAACCCAGACCAGGATTACGATCAAGATTTGATATGACAGACCCGATTTCAGACATGCTGACGCGGATCCGCAACGCTGGCCGCGCCCTCCGCCCGGTGGTCGCGGTGCCGCATTCGCGCGTGAAGGAAAACATCGCGAACATTTTGAAAAAGGAAGGCTACGTCGCCGAGGTGGCTGTCGAGGGAAAAATCCCCAAGACCATCAACATCAAACTGAAGTATCAGGGCAAAAAGAACGTGATTGAAGGATTGCGCCGCATGAGCCGGCCCGGTCTGCGCCACTACGTCGGTGCGACGGAAATCCCGCGCGTGCTCGGCGGTTTGGGCGTCGCGGTCGTGTCCACGTCCGAAGGCGTGATGACCGGCACACAGGCGAAGAAAAAAAATTTGGGCGGCGAATTGCTTTGCTACGTCTGGTAAAAATTTATGTCGCGCATTGGAAAACAACCGATTGCCATACCTCCCAAGGTGAAGGTGGAGGTCAAAGGGCAGAAAGTTTTTGTCGAAGGCCCGAAGGGCAAGCTCGACTGGGAATTGCCGCGCCGCACCAGCCTCAAGGTGCAGGACGGCAAAATCGTTGTGAGCCGCGACGGCGACGACGCCCAGGCGAAAGCGCTGCACGGTTTGAGCCGCGCGCTGGTCAACAACATGGTCAGGGGAGTGACCGAAGGCTTCGTCAAGAAACTTGAAATCCAGGGCGTCGGTTTCAAGGCCGCCGTTCAGGGCAAAAATGTGAACCTCGTGCTCGGCTTTTCGCATCCCATCAACTACGCGATTCCCGACCAGATCAAAGTGACGGTCGAGGAGAACACGAAACTGACAATTGAAGGCCCGGACCGGCGGGTCGTCGGCCAGGTCGCCTCCGAACTCCGCAGCTTCTATCCGCCGGAGCCTTACAAAGGCAAGGGCGTGCGCTACGCGGGCGAACACGTCCAGCGCAAGGAAGGCAAGACGGTGCAGTAAATAATTTTGGTTCACGGCAAAATCCGTGACGCAATGAAATGAGAACGGAACAGAAACAAAAGCTTGCGCAACTCCGCCACTGGCGCGTGCGCCGGAAAGTCCGCGGCACCAAGGAGCGCCCGCGCATGAGCGTTCGCTTCACGAACGAGAACATTTACGTGCAGCTCATTGACGACCACGCCGGCACGACACTGGCGGCGGTTTCGACTACGAGCAAGAGCGTGCCCGACCACGACAAGCTCGCGGCCAACGTGGCGAGCGCGAAGGTCATCGGCAAACTGGCGGCGGAAACCGCACTCGCCAAGGGCATCAAAACGGTCGTCTTCGATCGGAGCGGCGCGCGCTATCATTGGTCCAAGGGCAAAGGCAAGGATGGCAAGCCGGTGACGGTGCTTGGCAAGTTGGCAACCCTGGCCGAGGCGGCGCGCGAGGCCGGATTGAAATTTTAACCCGAAACCAGAAAAAATATTGTGGCTGAAATCGAAAAAATTCCAGGTGCACCGCAACGCGGCCCGCGTGGGCGCGGTCGCCGTGCCAAGTCCGTCTCCGACTCGCCCGAAATGAACTTTGGAGGTGGCGCGACGGAAGAGCTCACGGAAAAAGTCGTTTACATCAACCGCTCCGCGAAGGTCGTCAAAGGCGGACGCCGGTTCAATTTCAGCGCGCTGGTCGTCATCGGTGACAAAAAAGGGCGTGTGGGTATCGCGCTCGGGAAGGCGGGCGAAGTGGCCGATGCCATCCGGCGTGGCGGCGAACTGGCCCGCAATCAAATGGTTTCCGTGTCGTTGAAAGACGCGACAATTCCCCACGAGGTTTTCTCCGCATTCGGCGGCGCCAAAGTTTTGCTGCGTCCGGCATCGCCGGGTACCGGCATCATCGCCGGCAAGACCGTCCGCGCGGTTTTGGAATCGGCGGGCGTAAGGGACGTTTTGAGCAAATCGCTCGGCTCGAAGAACGCGGCGAACGTCGTCAAGGCCACGCTCAAAGCGCTGTTGAGCCTTCGCACGCGTGAGAATATTTACAAGGGCCGCGGTCTGGAAATCAGAAAGGTTGAAACGCCGAAAGCTCCCGAAGCCGCTCCCGCCGCCGCCTGAAAGTTTTTATGCGATTACATGATTTGAAACCTCGTCCCGGTGCGAAGCATCGCCGCAAGCGGCTCGGCCAGGGTGAATCCAGCGGTCATGGCAAGACGAGCGGTCGTGGCGGCAAGGGCCAGACGGCGCGTTCCGGCAGTTCAATTCGCATCGGTTTTGAAGGCGGCCAGATGCCGCTCATCCGCCGCATTCCCAAGCGCGGGTTCAACAACACGCGGTTTGCCACGCGCTATATCGCGGTGAACATCGGCGATTTGGACCGGTTCGACAACGGCGCGCGGGTGGATGAAACGGCCTTGCGCTCGGCCGGCCTGGCCAATGGCCACGCCAGCGGCGTGAAAATTCTCGGCGGAGGCGAATTGTCCAAGAAGCTCGTGGTGAGCGCGAGCGCGTTCAGCGCCTCGGCGCGCGCCAAAATCGAAGCCAAGGGCGGGACGTGCGAAATCATCAGCCGCAAACCCGCCGCGCCGGCAAAGGCTTGATGGCGTTTAACGCATGTTCCGCAACATCTTCAACACGTTTGCCAACTGCTTCAAAATCCCGGAGCTGAAGTCCCGCCTTTTGTTCACGCTTGGCTTGTTGGCGGTGTGCCGGCTGATGTCGTATATCCGCATTCCGGGTTTGAACGGCACGGCGTTGACGGAGTATTTCAACCACGCCCAAGGCAGCGGCGGGTTGCTGGGCATGTATAACACGTTCGCCGGCGGCGCGTTTGAGCATTGCGCCATCGGGTCGCTCGGCATCATGCCTTACATCAGCGCGACGATCATCATTCAATTGCTCACGGCGGTCTGGCCGAAACTCAGCAAGCTGGCACGCGAAGAGGGCGGCCGCGCAAAAATCATCCAATACGGCCGCTATCTGACGGTGCTGATATGCTTCGGGCAGGGTTTGTATTTTGCCAGCAGCTGGGAAAACCCCGAGAAGCTTTTTCAAGGGTTTCAAGGCCGGCTCGTGCTCATTGACAATCAATTTTTGTATTTCTTTCAAACCGTGCTGGTCATGACGACGGGCACGATGCTGCTGATGTGGCTCGGCGAACAAATCAGCGAGCGCGGCGTCGGCAACGGCGTGTCGCTGGTCATCACCATCGGCATTGTGGCGCGGCTGCCGCGGGCGGTAACGGCGTTGCAAGACATGTTTTTCCCCGCCGGCGGGATTGAATCGAATTATCATTTCATGGGCACGGGGGTGATGCTGCTGCTCCTGCTGGCTTTGGTGATTGGCGGCGTCATTGCCGTGACGCAGGCGCAGCGGAAAATTCCCGTCCAATACGCGCAACGCGCCGTCGGGCGCAAACTCTATTCGGGGGGCACGTCGTTCATGCCGCTGCGCGTGAATTACTCCGGCGTCATGCCGATCATTTTTGCGCAATCCATCCTGCTGTTCCCGCAGCCGCTTTGCTCGAAACTGGCCGATTTTTTTGCCAAAACCCCGTTTTTGTATGATTTCTTCCACGGGCTGGCGCTGATGCTCAGCGAGCGTTCGGTCTTTTACATGAGTCTTTACGGGCTGATGATTTTGTTCTTCTCGTATTTCTGGGTGGCGACGCAGTTCAATGAAATCCAAATCGCCGACGATTTGAAGAAAAACGGCGGCTACATTCCCGGCGTGCGCCCCGGCCAGGGCACGAGTGATTATCTGCACAAGGCAATGAGCCGCATCACGCTCGCCGGCGCAATTTTCCTGACGATCATCGCGGTGATTCCAATCATCCTGTCGCGCGAGATGAACATTCCCTATGACGTGTCCCAGTTTTTCGGCGGCACCAGCATGCTGATCACCGTCGGTGTTTTACTGGACACGATGCGCCAGGTCGAATCGCACTTGATGATGCGCCATTACGACGGGTTTTTGAAAAAAGGCCGGTTGCGCGGACGATTCTGATTTTCTTGATCCTGATGGCAATCGGATTGAGAGCAGAATTTGGATTACGATTGAGATTTGAAAGACGTCATTCTGAAAAGCGAGCGCGACCTGGAGTTGATGCGGCCGGCTTGTGCAGCGGCCGGTGCGGTGCTGGAAGCCGTCGCCGCGTTCATCAAACCGGGTTTAACGACGCGCGAGGTGGACGAATTCGCGGCGGCGCAAATCAAGGCGCGTGGCGCGAAGAGCGCGTTTTTGGGCTATCACAAATATCCGTGCCACACGTGCCTGTCGGTGAATGACGAGGTCGTGCACGGATTGGCGGGCAACCGCGAATTGCGCTTCGGCGACATCGTGAGCGTGGACGTGGGCGTGTTTTACAAAGGCTTTGTCGGCGACACGGCGCGCACGGTCGCGGTGGGCGGTTGCGGCGTGCTCGCGCAGCGGTTGATGGACGTGACGGAACGCGCGCTTTATGAGGGCATTGCGGCGGCGGTTTCGGGGAATCGCGTGACGGACGTATCGCGCGCGGTTCAAAATTATGTCGAGGGCAACGGATTCAGTGTCGTTCGCGAGTTTGTCGGCCATGGCGTCGGGCGCGTGATGCACGAAGAGCCGCAAGTGCCGAATTTTGTTGATCCGAAGAGCGACCAGAAGCTCCGGCCGGGCATGACGCTGGCCATTGAGCCGATGGTGAATGCCGGCCAACCCGCCGTAAAAATATTGAAAGACGGCTGGACAGTGGTCACGCAAGATGGTTCACTATCCGCTCATTTTGAGCATACGGTTTTGATCACCGAGGGTGAACCGGAGATTTTGACATGCCCGGAAACGAAACCTTCCAGGTTGAAGGTCGCGTGATTGAGACGTTGCCGAACGGCACGTATCGCGCCGAATTGGCCAACGGACACCGGTTGACGGCGTTCGTGGCTGGCAGGGAAAAAAAGAATTTCGCCGGGTTGAAAGCCGGCGACAGAGTGAAGTTGCAATTGACGCCCTACGATTTGTCGGCAGGGCGGATTTTGATTGAGACGAAAACGATTTGAACATGAAAGTTCGTGCGTCAGTAAAAAAATTGTGTGAGCACTGCAAAATTGTGCGCCGGCGCGGTGTCATCCGCGTCATTTGCACGAACAAACGGCACAAACAACGACAAGGTTGACGGTTTAGCAAAATATGGCACGCATCATTGGTGTTGAAGTTCCGCCGAACAAGCGCATTGACGTTGCGCTGCGCTACATCTACGGCATCGGCCCGTCCAACTCGAAGGAGATTCTGGAACGGGCGAACATTGATTCAAGCATCCGCGCAAAGGATCTGACCGAGCAACAGCTTTCGCAAATCGTCCATGCGATCCAGGAAGGCAAATATGTCATCGAAGGCGATTTGCGCCGCGAAATTGGCATGAACCTCAAGCGACTGCAGGGCATCAAGTGTTATCGGGGCGTCCGTCACATGCGCGGTTTGCCGGTACGCGGCCAGCGCACACAGACCAATGCCCGCACACGCAAAGGCCCGCGCAAGACCGTTGGCGTGCAGCGCAACCCGAATGCCAAGACCGGCATCCACTAAGACCATCAACTCTTAACTTTCAACCATTCACCAATCCATGGCCGACGAGAAGAAAAAATCCGCCCCCAAGAAGGAAAAGGAAGCGAAGCCCGAAGCGGCGGCCGCGGAGAAACCCGCCGCCAAGCCGGCCGGGGAAAAACCGGCGGCAGCCAGGGATAAAGCGGCGAAGAAGGCCGCGCCGACGACCGAAGCCCCGGCGGCGGCCGAAGCGCCAACGGCGGAAGCGCCCAAGCCGGCGGGCACGCCGGTGGCCGGTTCCGCGCCGAGCGCCGCCGAACTTTTGGGCGAGGACGCTGCAGCCAAGAAGATCATCAAGGCCAAGCACGCCAAGAACATTGTCTCCGGCGTCGCGAACATTCTGGCCACGTTCAACAACACGCTCGTCAGCATCACGGACGCGCATGGAAATCTCATCGGCTGGTCGAGCGCAGGCCGCGTCGGGTTCAAAGGTTCGCGCAAGAGCACGGCCTACGCCGCGCAACAGGTGGCGCAGGATGCCGCGCGCCAGGCGATGTCGCACGGCATGAAGGAAGTCGAAATACGCGTCAAAGGCCCCGGTTCCGGCCGGGAATCCGCCATCCGTGCCTTACAAGCCATCGGTCTCGAAATCATCACGATCAAGGACGTGACGCCGATTCCGCACAACGGCTGCCGTCCGCGCAAGAAACGCCGCGTCTAATCGAATCTCAAATCTCAAATTTGGAATTTCAAATATAATCTATGGCTCGCTACACAGGTCCTCGCGTTCGTATCAGCCGCCGTTTCGGCATTCCGATTTTTGGCCCGACGAAATATCTTGAGCGCCGCAACTACGGCCCCGGCGTCCACGGCCCGAAGTCGCGCCGCAAACACACCGATTACGGCCTCGGTTTGATTGAAAAGCAGAAACTGCGTTATTACTACGGCCTGCTCGAACGCCAGTTCCGTGGCGTCTATGAAAAGGCGCTGAAGCGCCGTGGCGTCACCGGCGAACAGATGTTGCAGATTTTGGAGACGCGCCTCGACAACGTGGTCTATCACCTCGGTTTTGCGAACACGCGCGCGGCGGCGCGCCAGATGGTTGCGCACGGCCACGTCACCGTGAATGGCCGCAAAGTGAACATCCCGTCCTTCGGCTTGAAGGTGAACGACGCGGTGAGCGTCAAAAATTCCAACGTGTCGCGCCAGTTGGCGACGAAAAACCTGGAGATCGCGACGAGCCGGGCGGTGCCGGGCTGGCTGTTGTTGAGCAAGGAGGAATTCAAAGGCACTGTGATGCGGATTCCGACGCGCGACGAGATCCAGCCGATTGCCAATGAGCAGGCGGTGGTTGAATTTTATTCCCGCT
>JBEKJN010000061.1:0-14174 GCA_050011235.1 Verrucomicrobiota bacterium
TTTTCCGCCAGTTCTTTGCATATTCGTTCGACGTAGTGATTTTGACCTCTTTATGTAGGCTCTACATTTAGACATTCATATCCCTACGCTGGATGTTGTCAGCATCACAGACTCAATTTGTGGACGTTATTTCTACGCCCGTGAACTGTTACGGAAAATGCGTTCAGAATTAGTGACTTAGTGCCAATTTACCCCTGACAGATCGTTGTACCTCGACTGATACACTGTTCGTTATACCACCCGCTTTCTGATTCTATGAATTTATGTAGTTGTATCAAGTTATACCGGACAGATATAAACCCAAATATGGGACGACTAGGCCACTCGGCGCGGAGTGATACAACGCAACCTGTATATCACGCGAGGTATAACGGAATCCTTGCCTCAATCATTCCTGTCTGTTTTGCATTGGCGATGTAGCGTCCGAATCTGTATTGAATAAGTTGTCCGGGGCGTCCGGGATTCAACCGGACAAAACGGACAGCTTTTACTTACCCTTATTCTATTAAATAAGAATTTGTATATGTATAGGGTATTGAGAAAACTTGTCCGCCCTGTCCGCCAGCCCGGACAAAACGGACGAGTGTTTTAGTCGCCTCCGTTACTGCTTAACTTTTATTCCTTTCCATCCGCGCTGATCCTTGCCTGTCGCATTGGGAATATCGTTGCGCTGCGACAATCCAAACTCGACTGTGATGGCGTGCGTAATTTGCTTTGCCGCATCACGCGATTGCAGTACATTCCAGCCGCGTTTTTTGCAATATGTTGCGTAGGCAGTATAACAGTCAGATGTTGTTAGTTTAGCTACCTCGTCTGCAATCAGACACTCCTTAACAAAGATATGAGGGCTTTCTGATTCCATAAGCAGATCGTCAACAGCTCGCTCTTGCTCTAATGAAAGGCGAATCACATAACCTTGCCGCTTTAATTCATCCAAGCCGTCCAACATCCAATTTAAAATGCCTGATGCTTCACTTTCCAAAAGCTGTTCAGACAATTTGACGATAACATTATCCGGCCTATACTTGTCGTATTCGATTAACACGAGTCGGCGTCTATACGCATCTGAATCACCTTCAAGGTTTACTGTAAGGCGTGAATTGCTCGTTACGATAATAAGGTATCGTCCAAAGATTACCGGCCTGTCTGTTACATTTTTGATTTCGGCATTTAATGGATCACCACCAGTCAATGCTTTTAGATATGACGCGCTCGCATTATTAAGAAAGTTCGCTTTAACGTCTGCGCCATAAAGCAGAATTTTTCCAAGATAGGCACTTGTTTCAAATCGCCCGCCTAATTGATCTGTGCGTAACTGTTCGATATTATTTTGCCCGATGATTCCATGTAGAACCCGAATGAATGTCCCTTTACCACCACCGGCCATGCCGGTTAGGAGGATGATGACCTGTGAGAGATTTACACCAATTAGGACAAGGCCGCACCATTGTTGAAGCACTCTTAGATTTGCTTCGTTTAATGCTGGTTTCATCAGGGTATCCATAAAGACGGAGCATGTTGCATTCGGTTCATAATTCACGGCGAGTTTATTGCGGCGACGATATTGAGGACTGAATTCCAAAAGTATTCTATCGGCAAGCCGTAACATGCCATTTTTACAGGCGATATATTCTTCTAACTGTTTATCAAAATAATCTTCTGAGACGGCTAACAATCCCTTTGCCTTTTCAACAACACCGTTTAGCTGTGCTGCGTTACTAAAATGGAAAACTAATGAAGATGTATCACAAGTTATGCCGTGAAACTCTCCTTGACATTCTTCGGCGCATTGTTGTATCAACCTACTTAACTCGAAGATGATTTCAGGCTTGCTCTTTGAACTGTATATTCCCTGTTTGGGGTCATAAGCATAAAACCGTTGTTCAGCCGTTACATAAACCATCGGTGATGTCGGATTGCCCACACTTCCCAAAATCGCCGCAAAGAAGTTTTCGTTTACCCCTTTCACAATCCATACCGTCCCTTTGCAGTTCATGTCTAGGGCTTTTCCGTGTTCTTTAGCCACATCAGGATATTTGTTCTTAAACCAGTGTATCGGCAAAGATTCAATTTCCTTTGGTTTATCCAATTCCTTTTGGGTTTCCATATACTTTTAATTAGTTGCTGTGAGTTGCATTTGTGAATTGATGTAATCCCGAACACTGGCCAAATGAATCAACCTGACTCCCTGAATGTTTCCCGGCTCCCTGATGCACACCGATTTAACCTTTCCTTCACCAATCCATCGGTAAAGAATCCCGCGTCTTACACCAAAGATTCTCTGGACATCATTCACTCGCCCGAATTCTGGCAATGTCTGGCTTGTGTTACCCGGTGCTACTGGTTCTGTTGTTAATGGCATATATTGCTCTTTCTTTCGTGGTTTTGTTTTTAACCGTCACACTATGGCCATAGCTCCGCCCTGTGAGGTTACTGTTTGATTGGCTTATGAAGGACTAAACAGGCGTGTTTGTGACTGTCGTGACAGACTTAACACGTTTGGATACAGGTAAACTCGTTAGCATTTTTCGCGCCAACGCCCACCTTACTGAAGTCAGTGCGCTATGAAAACATGAATGGAGTGGCGTATGATTTAGAGTCAGCTTGAAGCACTGTTTCTCGAAGCAGTTCAAAATTCTGAGTGTCAAGCATACTCAAAAATCGTGCCAACCAACGGTGCCTTGAAACTCACGTGAGCTGTCATACTAAACAAACAAAACTCTCTGCACTTCTCTCCTAAATCCTCCGTAAGTAGTCAAAATACGGGATACAGCGTCTTTTATATCTTTATGTGCTTGATCGTAGATTTTGCGCTTCTCGTGGTCCGGTGGGTATTCTTTCAATTCGGGGTAAAGAGCATAGCGGACACAGGTATCGTCTAGAAAATCCGACCGTTCAGGATGTGGGTCTGGTATCGCAAAAAATACCGTACTAACCATCCCCTCAAGAATATTTAATGAAACGTAAAAGTCATTATATGCTTCATTTAATGAACCAATCATGTATTCATTTCCGATCCTTTCACCAAATCTTACTAGCCAATGTAATAAATCCAACTGTTTGCTCTCCACTACTCGGATAGTGTCGATTGCATAGCATACGGCATTAAGTTTATTTTCATCTACTTTATTATTCATTTTACTAAAAATATCCCTATCATGGATTATCATCTTCTCGTTATTGGCTAAAGTAAGTTTAGTCGATTCAGTTTTGGCTGCTTGGGCTTCTTCATCCTTTAGATTGTGAAGCTCTAATTCTTTTGCTCCTGTAATTCGACGTTGGTCGCGATGCACTCGAAATGCCGCAACAAGAATCACTAACAGAATGAATATAAAGCTCACCCATTTGGGCGCTGAATTGTTGAATAGCAAATAAACGACCAATATGGCAGCAAGCCCTCCGCCGGTAATTCCCGCTGCCGTTCGTGGCAATAAGGCCCAAAGAAATTCCAAAACATCAATCCACCAGATTTTCATTCTTATGAAAATGTCTTGTTTAGATTCCATTTCGGCAAATCATCCGCCAACGCGCCGGATGCGTCAATTCCACTTTTGCGAAGGAATAATTCCGATCAATTTTGTGATGTCTGGCAGCGTGGCAGCGGATTGTTTCAATGTTCTAGGCTTATTTCGTGATGTCTGGCAGTTTGTTTATTGCCGCACGTTTTGCTGTTTCATCAATTTTGGTGTAATTACGCGAGACGGAAGCGGTTTCATGGCCAACAATGTCCATCGCCACGGAGTCAGACACGCCGGACGATTTCAACGCGCTGGTGCAATTGTAGCGCAAGGAATGAAAACTGACAGTGCCGGTTTTGCGGCGTGCATCCCGGCCTTTGCCAGTGCCATCATAGTTTCGTTTTTCCACAATTCCTGCCTTCACCATGACGTTGTAAAACTGTGCTGAAAGTCGTGAAGCTGGTTTGCCGTGCAATGTCGGACAAAGTGGCGCATTGGGATCGTCTCCGGCCAACTTCTGCAAATGACGGTTTAGCGGTTCTGCAATTGGTAGCACTTGGCGACGTTTCGTTTTTTCTGTCAGGACGTTAATTGTGCCGGTGTGCAATTCAACGTTTTGCCATGTCAGATTTGCACAGTCCCGCAACCGCAAGCCGGTGTAAAAGGCGACTAAAATCATGGTCTGCCAATCTCCGTTTGCGACTTGCAATAATGCCTTTAGTTCTTTGCTGCTGAATGGTTGGCGATTGCTTTCCTCGACTTCGACATTCTCGACGTGTTCGGCTGGCGAAAATTCAAGCTGGCGTTTGGCAACTGCATTGTTGAATGAAGCCTTTAGGACTTTGATTGATTTATTGACGGTGGACGGCGCAACACGTTCAGCCAGGTGTAATTTGAAATCTTCAATCTGCTTTGTTTGCAGGGTCGTCAACGGCCTGTCTGCCCGCGTGCCTAAAAATTTATGGAACAGATCAATAATGCGCCGGTATTCAATCAGGGTTGCTTTGCTGGCGTCTGTGCGACCGGCAAGCCATGAATCAAGCCAGCTTCGCACGGTGTAGGTTGTGAGTTCGCCACCGGCTATTTTGATGAATTCCTCAATGTAGGTTTTCAAAATTTCATGTGCCCGATTAGCGGCTAGTTTGCCATGCGTTTCCTCAATGGCCGCGCATGTGTCACGAATGAGTTTTAAGCCCTTTTCATTGGAGAGCCTGTTATCACCAGCAAGGATTGATGCCCGCTCAATGTTGACGCAAATGGTGCGTGCAATCTTGGCGTTTTCCGTGCCAGTCGTTCTGAAACGGCGAAACCCTTCTGGATTGTAGAACGCGCAAAACCAGTTTGGTTTGCCCTTAACTTTATGGATGCTTGCCATAGGTATAACGATATGGTATAACGTGCATACCTGTCAAGACTATCATATTTGTCAGTAAAATAAGGGATTATGACAAATGAGCAGGGCAAAAAAGTCGTGTGAGTTCGAGTCTCACCACCGGCACCAACCGTCGCTCGTCAGAACGAGCTATGGTTGGCGGGCCAGTTTTCACCCTTTGGGCTACGGCTCGGCAAGCCAGTCTTCTCCTTCGGGGATGGCTCCCGCTGAAACTTCTTGTCACGCCACAAATGCGGGAGTATTTCCCCGTCCATCCCGTCTAAATGAGAAAGCCCACCGGGCTTGAGACAAACAAAACAATTATGAAACATCTGACCTCAATTCTCTTATTTGCCAGCGCGCTGGCCCCGGCCATCGTGACCGCCGAACCGGCCCTCACGATTTACAACCAAAACTTCGCCGTCGTGCGCGATACCGTGCCGCTCGACCTCCAGGCCGGCGTCAACTCCGTCCGTTACACCGGCGCCACGGCGCAGGTGGAGCCGGACTCGGTGATTTTGCGTGACCCCAGCGGCAAACATTCCCTGCAAATTCTGGAGCAGAATTACCGCAACGACCCGGTTTCGCAGGAATTGTTGCTGTCACTGTTCGAGGGTAAGACAATTGACTTTGAAAATCTGCGGATGAAAGACAACACGCAGGTGCGCGAACTCATTCCCGGCAAAATCATCCGCAGCGGCTACGTGCCGGGCGGCAATCCGGAACAGCCCATCATCGAGGTGAACGGCAAACTGCAGTTCAGCCTGCCCGGCCAGCCGCTGTTCCCCGACCTTGGCGATGACACGGTGCTCAAGCCCACGCTCAACTGGCTGCTCCAATCCGACAAGCCGGGCAAGTTTGATGCTGAAGTCGGTTATGTCACCGGCGGTTTCACTTGGGAGGCAGATTACAACCTTGTCTCGCCGGAGAAAGGCGACAACGTGGACCTCGTCGGCTGGATCACGATGAACAACCAGAGCGGCAAGACTTTTGAAAACGCCAGAATCAAATTGATGGCCGGTGACGTGAATAAAATCCAGCCGCCACAAGCCCGACATAGAATGGTTACGGCTTTAGCGGGCCGGGCAATGGATGAAAACGCGCCTGCAGTGACCGAAAAGGCCTTCGACGAATTTCATCTTTACAGCATCGCGCGGCTAACGACATTGCACGACCGCGAGACGAAACAGGTTGAATTCGTTCACGCGGAAAACGTCCATGCTCCGGTGATTTACGTTTATGACAGCGCGGCGGACTACCGTTTTTATGGTGGATTAAATTTCGACCAGGGCTATGGCACGAGCGGCAACAAAAAGGTCGCGGTGATGCGTGAATTCGTGAACGCGGAAACGAATCATCTCGGCCTCGCGCTACCTAAGGGTAAGCTGCGGTTTTATCGCCGCGACGCCGACGGCCAGTTGGAGTTTGTCGGTGAGAACGAGATTGACCACACGCCGCGCAACGAAACCATCCGCGTGACCACCGGCAACGCCTTCGACCTCGTCGGCGAACGCAAACAGACGAATTTCCGCGTGGATACCGGCGACAAGTGGTTGAACGAATCATTCGAGATCAAACTCCGCAACCGCAAGAAGGAGCCGGTCGAAATCCGCGTCGTCGAACATCTCTATCGCTGGAGCAATTGGGAAATCACCCAGAAGTCAGACGACTTCACAAAAAAGGATTCGCAGACCGTCGAGTTCCGCATCCCGGTCAAGCCCGACGAGGAACGCACCGTGACTTACACCGTGCATTATTCGTGGTAAAAATCAGATTGGTAGGGCGCGTCACTCCGTGCGCGCCGTCGTGGTAAATCCGAACACGTCGGTTGGAAAATGGTGACCGTCTGCAAAGACCGGGGGGGCAGAGGACTGCCCGCCCCACCGATTTATTTCGCCATCACGACCCCGGCGGATTCTTCGGACTGCGGAGCGGCGGCTTCCGCCCCGTCGGTCTTGTGGAATTTCACGCTGACGATCTTGCTCACGCCGTGTTCCTGCATCGTCACGCCATAAAGCACGTCGGCCATGCCGATGGTGCGCTTGTTGTGTGTGATGATGACGAACTGCGAATGCGCGAGAAACTGCTGCAACAGCCGGACAAAGCGATTGATGTTGGCCTCGTCCAACGCCGCGTCCAATTCATCCAGCACGCAAAACGGACTCGGTTTGACCTGATAAATCGAAAACATCAAGGCCACCGCCACCATCGTTTGTTCACCTCCGGACAGCAGTGAAATGCTTTGCAATTGTTTGCCCGGCGGGCGCGCCACGATGTCAATGCCGCTCTCCAGCACATCGTTTTCGTCCACCAGAATCAAATCCGCTTTGCCGCCGCCGAAAACCTCGGTGAACATGGCGCGGAAATTCTCGCGGACTTTCTCGAACGTCTCGACGAACATCTGCCGCGTCTGGACGTTGATGCGGTTGATGATTTCCAGCAATTGCGCCTTGGCCGAAACCAGGTCGTCGTGCTGCCTGGTCAAAAATTGGTAACGCTGCTCGGTCTCCTCGTATTCTTCAATCGCCACCAGATTAACCGGCCCGATTTCATCGAGCCGTTTCTGCAACACCTCGACCTGCTTCGCCACGGCATTCCAATCCGTGGCCGCGCCGCTCGCCGCCATTTCCTCCGGCGTGAGCGTATGCACCCTGGCCGGGCCTTCATCGGCGAGCGTGATGGTGATGCACTCGCTGCGGATGTCATCGAGATTAACGTGATATTTCTGCTGGATCCGCTCGCGCAGGTTTTGCACGGACATGTTTTTCTGCGCCAGTTCCACGTCCAACGTGCCGCGCTGGTTCTGCAATTCGGTCAGCCGGCTGCGCTGGCCGCGCAAATTTTCATCGCGCGACGCGATGTCGGTTTCCTGCGCCTGTTTTTGTGAAAGCAATTCCGCCGTTTGCGCGTTCACCTGCTCGCGTTCGTGCGACAACCGCTCAATCTGACCGCGCGAATCCTGAATCTCCGATTCCGCCTGTTCCTTGCGCGTGACGAACGCCGAACACTCGCCGCGGCGTTGTTCGATGACCTGGGAAAGTTCACGGATGCGCTGCTCCAAAGCCTGCTGCTGCTGGCGAAATGACGCCGAAAGCTGCTCCTCCGCCGCGAACGCGACTTTACTTTCAGTGAGCGCGGCATTCGCAGCATCGCGTTGCTGCCGAAGATTTTCAAGCTCGGCCGTAAGCGCGGTGACATTTTCCTGACTGGCGCGTTCACGGGCTTCAAGTTCGCTTGACTGCGCGGCCAGAGCATTGCGTTTCTGTGAGCCTTCCTGCTCCTGCGCCGCGAGGTTTTGGATTTCAAAAACCACCGTCTCAATTTTCTGGTGCAGCAGCCGGTTTGAATTTTGCAGCGCATTGAATTCGCCTTCGCGCGTGGCGATGGCGACTTCCTGTTCGCGCAATTCCGTCTGCGCCTGCTGCAAGCTGGCCTGCAACTCCGTCTGCTCGCTCAACAATGCGCCGCGTTTGCGGCTCATCGCGGCGACGCGGGTCTGGACTTCCGTCAGTTCACCTTGAAGTTCGGAAATCTGGTTTTTGCGTCCAAGAATTGAAGCCGGGGCCTTGGGATTGCCGTTGCCGTTCAAGTAACCGCCGGTGTAAACGCCGTGCCGGCTCAACAAATCACCGGTCAGCGTGACAAAATCGCAGCCCGCGTGGCCGTTTTGAACCTGGGCCGTGGCCGTGGCCAGGTCGGACGCAATGAAGGTGCGGCCCAACAACGCCTTCAGGAGTTTTTCCACGGATGGTTCGGCCTGGACCACGCTCAAAGCATGAATGACCTGACCCTTTTGCAAGCCGTTTTGAATCACCTCGAGGCCGCTGCCCGGCGCCATGTCGCCTTCAAACGCAAGTTGCTTGGCGTCGTATTCCATGGCCAGGGCCGCGACGCTGGCGCGACCGACTTTGTTGGTGGTGAGATCGGCGAGAATCTGCTGTGCGGATTCCGGGCGTTCGGTCAGGACGAGTTGCAGATGGTGGCCGAGCGCGTTTTCGATGGCGACGACATACGAATCCGGCACGCGAATGCGGTCGGCGAGCGAGCCGATGACCGTGCGCGACCGGCGCAAGGCGGCCTGGGTGCCCGCGCTGAAGCCCTCGTGCGAACCTTCGAGCTGCTCGAGCACCTTCAGGCGGGTGCGTTTCTCGGCCTGCGCCTGCAAAAACTGGTCCTGTTCGGCGGACGAGGCCTGCAACTCCACCTGGAGTTCGCGCAAACGGTTCTGCCGTTGCTCCACCGAACCGCGCTTGGTCTGCGCGTTCAGCTTTTCGACCTCGACGCTCGCGGTAAATTCCTGCAACCGCGCTTCCAGCCGTATGCGTTCCTCTTCAAGCTGGATTTTTTCCGTGGACAATTTTTCCAGCCGGACGACGTTGCCCTGCTTTTGCAAATCGAGCGCGGTGATTTCGTTGCGGATGCGGGTCAAATCCTGTGCGGCGGCGAACGCAGCCGCCTGTCCTTCGCGCAGCGATTCCTGCCGTTGTTTCAAATCTTCTTCAACTTTCGTCAACGCCCGTTGCTTCGTCTCCAGCGTCCGGCGATGCTGCGCGAATGCGGTTTCGGATGCAGCCAGCTTTTCGGCCACGGCCTTTGATTCTCCCTGCGCGGCGCGGCAGCGTTCCTCAGCCTGTGTAATGTCGGCGAGCGCCTTGGTGTTTTGCGATGCCAGTTCGCGCAGACGTTCCTCGTTGAATTGAATCCGGCTTTCGTGCCGGTCCATTTCGCCCTTCAATTCCAATCCGCGTTGCTGTTGCGCGGCGATTTCGTGCTCCAGTTCCGAAAACCGGTCGCGCAGTTGCGCGATTTCATTTTCAAAACGCAGCACGTCGGCGGAACCCTGTTCGATTTCGTTCCGCAGTCTTTCGACGGCGGCCTGCTTTTCGGAAATTTCCGCCTGCAACACGTCGAATTGGTGCCGCGCGAGCTGCGTGTCGAGGTGCTGCAATTCCGTTTGAATCTGTTTGTAGCGGCGCGCCTTGCCGGCCTGGCGTTGGAGCGACCCAATCTGCCGTTTCACTTCGCGGATGAGATCCGCCACGCGCAAAAGATTTTGCTCGGTGTATTCCAGCTTGCGGAGCGATTCCTTTTTCTGGCTCTTGAACTTTGTGATGCCGGCGGCTTCCTCGAAGATGACCCGGCGGTCTTCCGGTTTGCTGGAAAGAATTTGCGTGATGTGGCCCTGCGCCAGAATGCTGTAACTCGTCCGCCCGACACCCGTGCCCATGAACAGTTGCTGGATGTCCTTGAGCCGGCACGCCGTGCGGTTCAGAAAATATTCGCTGTTGCCGTCACGGAAAATCCGGCGCGTGAGCGTGACTTCGTCATAGGCGACCTCGACGCCCGCCGCGCGCAGGCTTTCCTCGCCCACACCGCCAAGCGTGAGCGATACTTCGCCCATGCCCATCGGTCTGCGACTGTCCGTGCCGTTGAAAATCACGTCCGCCATTTCGCCGCCGCGCAACGCCTTGGCCGACTGCTCGCCGAGCACCCAGCGAACGGCATCGGAGACGTTGGATTTGCCGCAACCATTCGGGCCGACGATGGCGGTGACACCGGGTTGGAAATTGAGCGCGGTCTTGTCCGCGAAGGACTTAAAGCCAAAAAGCGTCAAGTTTTTGAGATACATGTTCTTGAACTGTGTTTAAGCAACCAAAGTTGCCGGATCAAGTAAAGCAAAAAACCACAATATACAGCGTGGCCATGCTGTTGCAGGCACAACTAATTGGTGAGGAACCATGATTTGCTTTGTGCCGACAACTGCTTACTCTAATCTCTCAAATCGTTGGCATTTATACGCCCGCCGGAAGCATCCGTCAACTGGTATTTTAGCGGAAAATTTAACCAAGAGCAGCCGACGCGAGTCCGCTTAAAAATCCCGCTGTGGCACATGTCAACTGCTACGATAATTGAGGAATGATACAATTTGCGGTTTTTGGAGCGCGGAGCATTGCTCCGCCAGTTCGAAACTTTGGTTTGCGCGGAGCAATGCTCCGCGCTCCGATCATGCCACGTCAGTTCAAAAAACCAGTTGACACTCTTACAATGTTGCATCAATTTATCCGCATCCGTTGATACAACGGTCTCATGCCGAGTGGTTGAGGGACTGGCCCAATGACGCCACGGCAACCGGTTGAAGCGCGATCTTCAACGACCAGGTGCCAATTCCAGCCTGAACGCGGTTCGTTCGGGGAAAATGAGAAGTGTGCGTGCATTTTGTCAGCCCCTTCTCAGCCATGAGTCGGGGCTTTTTGTTGCCCCCATCAAAACTGTAGCGGCGGTCTATGACCGCCGCTGAAATGGAACGCTCGGCGCTCACAGAGCGCCGCTACAAAATTTTATGAAAGAACACAGTGGTTACATGAAGGCGCTGAAGTGCCGGGAGTGCGGGCGCGAATACCCGCTCACGGCCAATCACGTCTGCGAGTTTGACTTCGGCCCGCTCGAAGTGGCCTACGACTACGACCGCATTAAAAAGTCGCTGACCAAAGCAGCGATTGCCTCGCGCCCCCAGACGATGTGGCGTTACCGCGAGTTATTGCCGGTGGCAAATGACCCGACCGTCGGGCTGCAAGTCGGTTTCACGCCGTTCGTCAAAGCCGACCGCCTCGCCAAAAAGCTTGGTATCCGCGAACTTTGGATCAAAAACGATACGGTGAACTACCCCACCCTGTCATTCAAAGACCGCGTCGTGAGCGTCGCGTTGAGCCGTTCGCGCGAACTCGGTTTCGACACCGTCGCCTGCGCCTCGACCGGCAACCTCGCGAATTCCGTCGCCGCCCAGGCCGCGTCCGCCGGTTTAAAATCCTACGTGTTCATTCCGTCGGATTTGGAGCAGGGTAAAATCGTCAACTCGTTGATTTACGGCGCGCACGTTATCAGCATCAAAGGCCATTACGACGAGGTGAACCGGCTTTGCGCCGAGATTGCCGGCAAGTTCGGCTGGGCGTTTGTGAACGTGAACATGAGGCCGTATTACGCCGAGGGGTCCAAGAGCATGGCGTATGAAATCGCCGAGCAATTTGGCTGGCGCGTGCCGCGGCACACCGTCGTGCCGGTGGCGTCTGGCTCGTTGCTGACGAAAATCCAGAAAGGCTATCAGGAATTCATCAAGCTGGGCCTCGTGCCGGAGACGAAATACGCCATTTACGGCGCGCAGGCGACCGGGTGTTCGCCGATTTCCGTCGCGCAAAAAGCTGGCCTTGATTTCTTCAAACCGGTCAAGCCCGACACGATTGCGAAATCGCTGGCCATCGGCACGCCGGCGGACGGTTTTTACGCGCTCAAGGTGATGAGAGACACGAACGGCGCGGCGGAGGACGTGACCGACGACGAAATTCGCGACGGGATGAAGCTGCTCGCCGAGACGGAAGGCATTTTTGCCGAAACCGCCGGCGGCGTGACCGTGGGCGTGGCCAGGAAACTGATTGATTCAGGCAAAATTCCGCGTGATGATTCGGCGGTGCTTTGTGTGACGGGCAACGGATTGAAGACGCTCGACGCCGTGGCCGGCCACGTCAAGCCGCGTGAAATCAAGCCGAGCCTGCGCGAGTTTGAAGCGCTACTGGCGCATGAGGAAAAAGTGGATGCGTAAATCAATTTACATATCTTTGATGGCAATGTTGTTTTGCGTTTCATCATGGGCGCAATCAAGCAACATTGTTAGCGAGGTTTCTCCGACATTAAGAAAATTCCTGTCAGATAATTCTGTCGCTGAAAAAGAATTTGCAAATGCAATTGCAAACGCTTTTTCCAATAGAACGGTTCAACTATTCTATTTCTATTCCGACGACGAATCCGTAGCACGAGCTTTTCATTTTTACCCAAATACAGTTGGCACTCCAGACGTAATGCTCTGCATCCGCGAAAATCAAACGCCGTTGGATGAGTTCATTACTACTCTTTTTGAAACGCTGAACACAAAAAATGAAACTGCATTTACAGAATTGAGTCAGAATGCATATTACGGAAAGATAACGAAGGAACAATTCGCAAAAGGAATTTTACGAAATGAATTTGAAGCAACAAAAAGTGTTCGCTCGACTCTTTTGACGCTCAAGCTTGGAACTAATGAAATAAGTGAAGCATACTACTACCAAAAATATATTGAATGCCCAACGAACTTTGATGATTTCTTAACCTATTCAAAAAAGATTTCACAAAGAGATGCAATGAAAGAATATGAGTTGAAATACGATTCGTTGCGGAAAATGTATAATGATTCAAATTCAGCATCGAATTCACCTGCGAAAAACTGAAATTTAATTTATGCCAAAAAAAGTCCGAATCCCAACGCCGCTCCGCTAGTTGTCCAACAACGAGGAACTGGTCGAAGTCAACGCCGCCACCATCGGCGAGGCGATTGTCGAATTGCAGACGCGCTTCCCCGGCATCCAGGAACGGCTCGTGGATGAAAAAGGCGACGTGCGCCGTTTCGTGAACGTGTATGTGAACGAGGAAGACATCCGCTTCCTCAAAAACAAACAGACCCCGCTCAAAGACGGCGATGAAATCAGCATCATCCCCGCTATCGCGGGTGGTTGAATCGTTGAATCGTTAAATGGTTAAATCGTAAAAAAGAAATTTGTTATGGCCACCAAGAAAAAAGTTTCAGCGACCAAATCCAGTTCACCCACGCAACAGCGTTTGTGGCTGATGTATCCGCCCAAACTCATCAAGAAACCGTTCATCTGGGAAGTTGCGCGCAAATTCAAGGTCGTCACCAACATCCGGCAGGCGAGCGTGACGGATGAAATCGGCATCGTATGCCTCGAACTCGACGGCCCGCGCGATGAAGTGAAAGCTGCCATCAAATGGCTGGAGAAACACGGCGTCAACGTCGAACCGGTTGAAATCAGCGTGATTGAAAGCTGATTATTTTTCAGTACTGGCCTTGCCTCGATTTGGTGGACAAGCGTTGGGTGATTGTGCGAGCCAACACAAGACACCATGAACAACGAGAACCTCCCTCGCGCCAACACAAACGATACGACGAAAACTTCAAACGCTCCGCCGTTTTGCAAAGTGGATGCAATTCTTCACCGATCGCTTCTTCCAGTGCTTCCAACGTGGTCCAGACCGCGTTGCCGATCCGATCCTTGATCAAGCCGCCGATGGCTTCCACCGGGCTAAAGTTCTACAACAGGAAAAAACAGGCCGGCCAAGGCTGGCCGGCCTGATCCCCAAGTTAAAGGAAACGGTGAACTTACACCGTCCGCTTCCTGAAGAGAGCCCGCACTTTATACATGCCGAGTGGCAGCAAAAGCAAAAGGCCAAAACTTACAGCACTTGGCTCAGGAACCACCATCAACTGGTCCTGAGCCGCCGCACCATTGGAGCCATCC
>JBEKJN010000062.1:0-21985 GCA_050011235.1 Verrucomicrobiota bacterium
GGCCAGGGTTCGTTCAACGAGGCGACCATCACCGGCGAATCATTACCCGCCGACAAAAAAACCGGCGACGAGGTTTTTGCGGGCACGCAAAATCTCACCGGCGTTCTCGAAATCAAGGTCAGCCGCGCCGGCGAAGACACGACGCTGGGCCGCGTGCGCGAGCTGATTCTGGCGGCGGAAAAAACCAAGCTGCCCGTCATGAAAATCGTGGACCAATACATGGGCTTTTACACGCCCCTGGTGCTGGTCATCGGCGCGCTCGTCTGGGCCTTCACACACGATTTGAACCGCGTCATCGCCGTTTTTGTGGTGTCCTGTCCGTGCGCGTTCATCCTCGCAACGCCGACCGCGATGGTCGCCGCACTGTCCGCCGCCGCGCGCCTCGGCATTTTGATCAAGAATGTTGCCGACATTGAAGCCGCCGCCAAAATCAATGCATTCATTTTCGACAAGACCGGCACGCTCACCACCGGTCAACTGGCCGTGAGCCGCCTCATGCCCCTCGGCGAAACCAAACCCGCCGAGCTTTTGCTGCTCGCCGCCTCCGCCGAAAAATATAGCAACCACCCAACGGCCAAGGCGCTCGCGCAATTGGCGGGCGAAGCCGGCGTGCCATTGGCTGAACCAAAAGATTTTGCCGAAACCGCCGGGCGCGGCGTGAAGGCGCAGGTCAACGGCATGACGGTGCTCGTTGGCCGCGCGCAATGGCTCAAGGACAACGGCGTGGACAGCAATTTTGAGAAGTCGGTTGACCTCAACGAAACCGAAGGCTGGAGCCTGATTTTCGTCGCGCGCAACGGCCAATGCGTCGGCTGGGTCGGTTTGCAGGACCAGACGCGCCCCGAGGCAAAAACAGCGCTCGCGGAATTGAAGGAAGCGGGCGTGCGCCGCATCGCGATGATTTCCGGCGACCGCCAGTTGGTGGCCACGCGGGTCGCGGCGGACATTGGTTGTGAGGAGGCGAAGGGCGATTGCCTGCCGCAGAACAAGGTGGAATTTGTGCGCAGCGTAAAAGCGAAAGGTTATCGCGTGGCGGTGGTTGGCGACGGCGTGAACGACGCGCCTGCATTGGCGGCGGGCGACATCGGCATCGCGATGGGCGCGGCGGGCAGCGAAGTGGCCATCCACAGCGCGACCATCGCGCTGATGAACAACGACCTGCGCCGGCTGCCGTTCCTGGTGAAGCTTTCGCGCAGCACACGCACCGTCATCAACCAGAATTTTGCGTTCGGCGTCTGCTTCATCCTGGTTGGCTGGACGGCGACAACGACTGGCGTCATCGGCCCGATTGCCGCCGCCATCCTGCATGTTGTCGGCTCGCTGATTGTGATTTTCAACAGCGCGCGCCTCGTGCGCAAAGGCGAGGAACTGGAGCATTTCCATCCCGAAACGGCAGAACCGCCGCGCCGTGCGACCGGCCAACTGACGCCGAAGCTGGCGTAAACGTTTTTTGCCTGGTTTATGCCCGTCGCTGAATTAAATCCGCAATCGCAAATCGGAAATCAAAAATCCGAAGAAGTCGTTGTCTCCGTGCGCGGGTTGACCAAGGTGTTCAAGGATTTCTGGAACCGGCCCAAGGCGCGCGCGGTGGACAACGTGGATTTCGACGTGCGGCGCGGTGAGGTGTTCGGTCTGCTCGGCCCGAACGGTTCGGGCAAATCCACGACCGTGAAACTGTTGCTCGGTTTGCTCAATCCGACGCGCGGGCATATCGAAGTTTTCGGCCATTCGCCCCGGCACGTGCAGACCAAGTCGCGCATCGGCTATCTGCCTGAGGAATCGTATCTCTACCGCTACCTCGACTCGCGCGAGACGCTCGACTTTTTCGGCAACCTTTTTCATTTGTCCAAGCGCGAACGCGACAATCGCGCCGGGCAATTGCTCGAGATGGTCGGCTTGAGCCAGGTTCGCACACGCTCCGTGGGCGAGTTTTCCAAGGGCATGCAGCGCCGCATCGGCCTCGCGCAGGCGCTCATCAACGATCCCGATCTCGTCATTCTCGACGAGCCGACTTCCGGCCTCGATCCCATCGGGTGCCGCGAGGTGAAGGATTTGATTGTCGCGCTGGCGCGGCGTGGCAAGACGGTGATTTTGAGCAGCCATTTGCTCGCGGATGTCGAAGATGTGTGTGATCGAGTGGTGATTTATTACGGCGGCAAAGTCCAGGCAATGGGCACCCTGAAAGAATTGCTGTCCGAGCCGGATACGCTGCGCATTACGACGCCGGTGTTGCCGCGCGAAACGCTGGTACGCGTGCTCGAAGTGATCCGCCACGATGTGGCCGCCGACAAGGTTCACGTGGACAATCCGACGCAAAATCTCGAAAGCTATTTTCTTGACGTGGTGCAAAAAGCGCGGCAGGCGGCGGCGGAAACCAGTGGCGTCACTTCCGGCGCGCGCGTGGCGGCCTACCTGCGCGCCGGGGCCGAAGACAGGCCGCCGGCGGAAAAAATTCTTGAGCGCCTGGCTTTGCCGCAGACCGCCCAACCCGCTGCCGGACCAAAACCGGCGCCTCCGGTCGCCGCACCGGCCGTGGATGCCAATAAACTGGAGGCGTTGACGAAGGCCGCCACGCCGACCCCGGCGAAACCGGCGGCTGCGCCGGAACAAAAACCGGTGGACTTGTCGAAGGCGGACGAAAAATTGTCGTCGCTGCTCGGCAAACCAAAATGAGCCGCGAATGGCACGGATTATCGCAGATTCAATCCGCGCCAATCCGTGAAATCCGTGGCAAAGATTTGATTCATGCAAAGACTTTTTGCCATCGCCTGGTTGACCTGGAAGGCTGCGTTTCGGTTCCGGCTGTTCCTGGTCATCGCGGTGTTGTTGCTCGTGTCGGTCATTGGCCTGCCGCTTTTGGTCAAGGACGACGGCACGGCGCGGGGGTTCACGCAGATTTTGCTGACTTACACGTTGACCGTCATCACCGGCCTGCTGGGTTTGTCCACGCTCTGGCTTTCCTGCGGCACGCTGGCCCGCGACCTCGAAGAGTGTCAGATACAGGTGGTTGCGACCAAACCCATCGCCCGCTGGCAAATCTGGCTGGGCAAATGGCTCGGTATCATGTCGCTGAACGCGGCTTTGCTGGCGCTGTCAGGCGCGTGTGTTTACGGGATGTTGTACTGGCGCGCGGCCCGCTTGCCGGCGGCGGAACAAAAAGTTTTGCGCGAACAGGTGCTCGTCGCGCGCGGTTCGGCGAAGCCGCAAAGTTACGAGGCGGCGGTTGATGCCGAAACGGAGCAGACGTTGCAGGAGCGGTTGAAAACCAATCCGGAGTTGAATCACTCGGTGGACATGGCGGAGGTGCGCAAACAAATTCGCGAGCAGGTCAAAGCCCGGTATCAACTCGTGCCGCCGGCCTATTCGCGCGCGTGGCAGATTGATCTCGGTTTCGCCAAAAATTTTCTGCGGGACAAGCCGCTGCAATTGCGCGTGAAGTTCAATGCGGCGCAGAAAAGCGCGTCCGGCACCTTCCTCGCCCTGTGGCAGGTGGGCGAACCAAATGTCACCCAGCTCTGGCAGACGCCGGAGCCGATGAGCCTCGCGCCGGACACGTTTCATGAATTTCAAATTCCACCGAATCTGTTCAACCACCAGGGCGTGTTGACGGTCATCTTTGTGAACCCAAACGACACGTCGTTGTTGTTCCCCATCGATGACGGAATGGAAGTCCTGTATCCCGAAGGCGGCTTCGCCCTGAATTTCGCGCGCGGGCTGGGAATCATTTTCTGTTGGATGGCATTCCTGGCGGCCTTGGGCCTGGCCGCAGCCAGTTTCTTGTCGTTTCCGGTTGCGGCATTTTTTTCCATGGCGGTTCTGGTGGTCGGGCTTTCCAGCGGCACGCTGGCCGAAGCGGTGGAATCAGGCACCGTCGTGGGCGGCAACGGGGAAACGGGCGTGATGGGACATTCCATCGCGGACGTGATGTTGATCCCGCTGTTCAAGGGCTTTCTGGTGGTCATCAACTTGGTTAAAAGTTTTTCGCCGATTGATTCCTTGAGCAGCGGGCGAAGCATTTCGTGGACTGAACTTGGCACGGCCTTCGGGCAAATCGTTTTGTTGCTCGGCGGAATCATCAGTGTCATCGGGATCGTGTTGTTCAACCGGCGTGAATTGGCGACCGCCCAGGGAAACCAATAGAAGTGAGAAGTAAAAATGTCAGGCAGGCTTAAAAAATTCTTTCTGCTGCTGCTGGCGGTGGCGTTGCTCGCAGGCTCCGGTCAGGTGCAAAAATCCTTGAACCGCGACCGCGACCAGCTTGGGCTGACGCGCGCGTCAGTGTTGGAGAACGCGCCTCCGCTGCTGGCGTTCACGACCGTCGCCCTCGGCGGCTTCCGGGGGTTGATTTCCAACTATCTCTGGATCCGTTCGAACGATTTGCAGTTGGACGACAAATTTTTCGAGGCGGCCCAGCTCGCGGATTGGATCACGGATTTGGAGCCGCATTTCGAGCAGGTCTGGATTTTTGAGGCGTGGAACATGGCCTTCAACATCTCGGTGAAGTTCAAGGATCCTCCTGACCGCTGGCGCTGGGTGGAGCAGGGGATTGAACTGCTGCGTGACCGGGCGTTGCGGTACAATCCGGACGCCGTAATGATTTACCAAAATCTGGCCTGGCTCTTCCAGTTCAAGATGGGGCAAAACCTGGACGACGCGAATTTATATTATAAACAGGAATGGGCGCGGGAAATGGCGCCGTTCTTCGGCCCGAACGGGACCAATTTCGCGGCCCTCATCCATCCGCAGACCGCCGGGGAAAGAACCAACGCGCTGGTGCTTCGTGAAAAATACAAGATGGATCCGGTGTTCGCCCAAAAGGTGGACGCGGAATGGGGCCCGCTCGACTGGCGTTTGCCGGAGGCGCACGCGATTTACTGGGCTTCGGTCGGCTTGGAAAAGGCGAAGAAAAATCCCGACAATGTGAAAACGAACGATTTGCCTCAATTGCGCCGGGTCATTTACCAGTCCATGCAGCAGGCATTTCGCCACGGGCGCTACATTGCTGATCCCTTCGGCAACAGTTATGCCCTTGGCCCCAATCTTGACCTCATCCCCAAGGTAAATGACTCCTACGAAAAAGAGTATGCCGAGGAGCCCAATCAGGGGCAGCGGGACACCATTCAAAGAGCGCGCCGGTATTTTTTGGCCGACGCGGTTTATTTTCTTTACGACCACAATCGCGTGGCCGAGGCGGCAAAATGGTTTCGTTACCTCGGCGAGAAATATCCCGACAGCACCCTCGTTTACGGTGACCTCAATTCATTTCCGCGAAACCTTACGCTCGACGAATACGCCGTCGCCCGGGTGCAGGAGGACATTGGCGACACCTCACCGGACCGCACAACGGCCGCGGTTCAGGGACTGCTCGCCCGGGCCTATATCGCGCTGGCCCTCGGCCAGGACGACCGCTATGCCGGTTACAAACTGCTGGCAGGAAAAGTTTATGAGCATTATCTGGCCCAAATATCCGACATGAAAAGCAATCTACAGCGCATCGGCCTGCCACCGTTTGCGGAACTTAACCGCGACGTGCTCAACCAACTGCTCGACCCGCAACAGAGACTCCCTTATGCCATGCGCGCCGTGATCCGCACGCAACTTGGAATGCCGGCGGAAACGAATGTGCCACCAGCCGCTGGCATTTCGACCAACACGCCTGCTCCGGCTGCGCCTGTGCCGACTAACGCGCCCGCCACCAAATCGGCCGGCAAATAATTTTCGACGCCATGCTTTGGTAGGGTGAGCATCCCCGCGAGCCGATTCGTGAGATTGCTTCAGCCCATCGCCTCGCGTAGTTTGATCTCTTTGTGACGAAGAAAAATTCCAATGACCGCCCGCTGCGCGTCGGCTTGATTTCGCTCGGCTGCGCCAAAAATCTGGTGGACTCCGAAATCATGCTCGGCACGCTGCTCAAGGACGGCGTGGAAATCACCAACGACGCCGCGCAGGCCGACGCCGTCATTGTCAACACCTGCTCGTTCATTGACGCCGCGCAGGAGGAGAGCGTGGACACCATCCTCGAATCCGCCGAGGTCCGCGCCGCGAAAAATCGCGGCCAAAGTCTCATTGTTTCCGGTTGCCTGCCGCAGCGGTTTGGCGATGAACTGCCCAGGCTCCTGCCCGAAGTGGACGCGTTCATGGGCATTGACCAGGTTGCAGAAGTGGCGGAAATCGTGAGACGGGCCGTTGCCCGACGGGCGGAAAAGGTTGGGAAACATCGAACACCGAACGCCGAACATCCAACATCGAAGAAAAAAATCACCAGGCGATTTGCGGAATTGGAAAAAGATCACACCCAAACCGAACACGAAAAACCCGAATCACTCCGTGACACAGGCAAATTTGGCAGGACCAAATCCATTGTAGCGGCGTCTCGGCAGAGCGCCGCCATTCCGCGCGTTAATGAAATATCGGCGGCGCTCTGCCGAGACGCCGCTACGCGTCACGCACCATTGTTGGAAGTCAACCAGCGCCCCACCTTCATCCCCGATTTCGGCACGCCGCGTTTTCGCCTGACGCCGCGTCATTTCGCCTACGTCAAAATCGCCGAAGGCTGCAATCACCCGTGCAGCTTTTGCATCATTCCCCGGATGCGCGGTTCGCACCGCAGCCGCCGGCAGCCGGACATCGTCGCCGAGGCGAGGGCGCTGATTGCCGACGGCGTGAAGGAATTGAATCTGATTTCGCAGGACTCGACCTACTACGGCCTCGATTTGCGCCCGAACCACAGCCGCGCCATTTCGTCGCCGGAAAAATTTTCAGCCGCGGCGAAGGCGCTTTCCACCGATGCCACGACCATTTGCACGCTGCTGCGCGAGTTGAATTCGCTCGCAGGCGATTTTTGGATCCGCCTGCTTTACACCCATCCGGCGCACTGGACGGACGAACTCATCCAGACCATCGCCGCGTGCCCGAAGGTGGCGTGCTACGTGGACATCCCCCTTCAGCACATCCACGAAAACCTGCTCGAACGGATGCGGCGCGAGACCTCGCGGCAATACATCGTTGACCTCATCCGAAAAATCCGGGCCGGCGTGCCGGGCATCGCGCTGCGGACAACCTTCATCGTCGGCTTTCCTGGTGAAACCGAAGCGAGCTTCAACACGCTGCTTGATTTCATCCGCGAGACCAAATTTGAGCGCCTCGGCGTGTTTGCGTATTCCAAGGAAGACGGCACGCGCGCCGGCGCGATGACCGGACAAATTCCCGACAAAGTGAAGCAGCAGCGCCGCAAGCTGGCGATGGCCGAACAGCACAAGATTGCCCGGCAAGTTTCTGAATCGTTCGTCGGTCGCACACTGAAAGTGCTCGTCGAAGGCCGTGCCAGCGATGAACAACTCCGGCAGGCCAGCATTTCGTCCTGGGAACACGGCCTCTTGCGCGAGTCCGAACTCCGAACTCCGAACTCCGAATTCCGCACTTACCTCGCCGCCCGCGGCGAAGCGGACGCTCCGGACATTGACGGGCGGGTTTACGTGCGCGGCAGGCTGCCGATTGGAGAATTTGCCCAAGTCAAAGTGGTCGGGCACACGGACTACGATTTGATTGCCGAATCGGTTTCAAAATGATCACCGTTTCTTTCCGGTGACAGGATCGTATCACTCCGCGCTGGAAAGAATGCCGCTATTGCCGCCGCCGCCCGCTTCACAGGCGAAGCCGAATCCGTAAATAAAAATGGTAGGGACTCCGTTGGCGTTTTTAGAGCCGGGAGGAGCGCAAGGCGGTTTCGAGTTGGCGAAGGTCTTTGGGCAATTCGGCGGTCCAAGTCATGCGCCTGCCGGGCTGGTCCGGGTGTTCGAGGCTGAGGACTTCGGCGTGCAAGGCTTGACGCGGGAAAGCGATAGGCGGGTTGGCGTGGTCCGGTCCGCGATAGGCCGGGTTATACGTGCGGTCGCCGATCAATGGAAGTCCGGCGTGGGCCGCTTGGATGCGAATTTGATGTTTGCGACCGGTTTCCAGCCGGAGCCGCAATTTGGTGACGAAGCCTTTGCCGCCGGCGAGCGGATACTCGGCGATGACTTCGTAGTGCGTGATGGCCTCCTGGGCCTCAGACCCGGGGGCATTTGCCTGCGCCGCGGATAGGACGTGTTGGCGCAGTCCGTCCCGGCTCAATTGCAGCCATTGCCGCCAGGTGCCTTTGGGCGTGCGCGAACGCCCTTCCACAAAGGCCACATATTCCCGCTTCATGCTGTGCGCCTTTAATTGCTCGATGAGGTCGAGGCGATGAACCGGCAAGGGATGGAGCCGGCGATAGGCAGGCGGCAATGACTTTCCGGCGACGCCGCGGTCCCGGGCCTTCAGTTTTCCCGCCAGGAAATCGGCGAGGATGCTGAGCGCAGAAAGAGTGCAATTCGGCGCGGGCACCGAGATGAGGCCGGGCCCCTTGTTGACGATGGCGAAGGCGGAATCCAGATAAAGCAACGAAACGCGCGGATGAATCTGCCACCCGGAACCGCACGCCAGAGTGGTGGCATGGCGCTCGCGCAGTTCCAAGGTATCGCCCGGGTCCGCGATGGTTTGATGGGGTTTGCGGCAGACGACGCCGTTGACGCTGACCCGACCCGACAGAATCCATTGTTTGGCGCGGCTTTTCGGCGTGTCAGGATGCTTCCGCAGCAACCAATCCAACAGGAGGCCGGCCTTGGTGGTCTGAGCGTGGTGTGGTTTCATTTTCTCGCACTTTCCTCCACCAGCTTCATTTCGACGGGGGGCAGGCCGCCTGTCTGCAGAAGCCCTGGTGAAGGCAGGCACAACTCGTATACCCGCCGGCCTGTCAACTCAACTGCTTTTCAAATTCCGAACTCCGAACTCCGAAGTTATTTCACCGCTCGTGGCGAGGCTGATGCTCCGGACATTGACGGACGGGTCTATGTGCGCGGCAGGCTGCCGATTGGAGAATTTGCCCGCGTGAAAGTCGTCGGCTACACGGATTACGATTTGATTGCCGAGCGGGTTTGATTGCCGCCTGCCGGTTCATTATCCGAGCTAAAATATCGTTGTCATTTTAGCCTGATTGCTTTACTTGCTCTGCCTGAGCCATGTGGACTTGCCCGAAATGCGGCGAGAAAATTGAGGATCAGTTTGACTCGTGCTGGAAGTGCGCGGCTCAGCCGAAGCAAATTGTGCCATCGCGTTTGTTATCGCGACGTGGAATGCTGGCCTTTCTTCTCGGCATCCTGTTCGAGATCGTTTTGATCCTACTCTGTTATGTTTTACCCGAAAGCTGGCTTCAAGTTGAAGTCCGCAATTTCTTTTTGGTTTCACATTATCCTTTGATGCTGGGGATGGAAAGATTCCGCCTCGGCGAGGATGCAATTTCAACGATTTTGTGCTTGGTGATAGCCTTCACTGTGATGGCGTCAGTTTGGGGATTCCTGATTTATCTGGTCATGCGTTTGGTCAGGTGGGGACTGGCCCGCTTCGTGATTTCCAAACGTCAGAAGCTCATCATGAGATGCAGTTTTGGCTTGCTCTGTGTGTCGTTGCTAGTGTGTTTAATCATGGTTACCCGGCCCGAGACGCCCGTCCCTTTTACGGCTTCGCCTGAAGTAAAATCAGCGGTTGAGGGCAATACCGCTTTCGCGCTCGACCTTTATCAAAAGCTTAAAGACCAACCGGGAAATCTGTTTTTCTCGCCTTACAGCATCTCCACTTCACTCGCGATGACCTATGCCGGCGCGCGCGGACAGACGGAAAGCGAAATGGCCAGAGTGCTTCATTTCAATCTGGCAGAAACCAATCTGCCGGCGGTGTTCGGCGCGCTAGGCGCAAGGATGGACCAAATCCAACGCTGGCATCGCATCACCCTCACGACGGCCAACTCGCTTTGGTGCCAGCAGGATTATCGGTTCACGGATGCTTTTCTGAATCTGGTTCATACGAGTTACCGGGCGGAGGCTCGTCAGGTTGATTTCAGGCACTCTGCCCAAGCTGCCGCCCAAGAAATCAACAACTGGGTCGGGAAAAAGACGAAGGGAAAAATCAAGGACGTGGTCGAGCCGGGTCAATTTACAGATCTAACGCGGCTGGTTCTGTGCGACGCGATTTATTTCAAAGGTAAATGGCTGCAACCCTTCAAAGTGGATGATACCAAACCCGCTGCCTTCCATGTCAGCACGAATGAAACAGTGACCGTGCCAACGATGTCTCAGAAAGCCCATTTCAAAATGGCCCGCAGTGATGATTCTTCGGTTGAGTTGTTGGAACTGCCTTACTCTGGCAACGACCTGTCCATGATCATCCTGTTGCCGGAAGTGGAGTACCCTCCGCCCGATGTGGGACAGCCCGGCCTGCCCGATTTGGAACAGAAATTGACTGCCGACAACCTCCGCATCTGGCTGGCCAAGCTGGACGAAGCCAATCCGCATGAAACCTGGGTAGCCCTGCCGCGATTCACCACTGATTGCGGCTTTGAGTTGACACAAAAATTGAAGTCTTTGGGTATGGCCTCAGCCTTTGATGAAACGGCCGCAAATTTCTCCGGCATGGACGGAACCCCCAACCTGTATATTTCCGATGTGCTTCACAAGGCGTTTGTCGAGGTGAATGAATCCGGCACCGAAGCCGCCGCGGTGACTGTGAACTTGGTCAGAACCAGCAGTATGGCCAACCGTTTTGTGGTGGACCATCCGTTCATTTTCCTGATTCGCGAGAATGGCAGCGGCAGCATTCTGTTCGTCGGCCGAATCGTTGATCCGACAAAGTAGTTGGCAGGTCGAAGATGGGAGATTGCAAATCGGTTCATCATCCGGAGGTCATTTCGAGCTTTCTCTTTTCGCCGGGAATTATTTAGCTCTTGGGCAGGCAAAGATATGGAACCGGACAAAACCGCGCTGCAAGATAAAATTCCAGCGGCCCCCTTTTTTCTTTGTCTGCTGCTGGTCGTGGCGACGCTGGCCGTTTATTGGCCGGTTATCCATTGCGATTTCCTGAATTACGATGACCCGGATTATTTCACGTCCAATACCCACGTGCTGACGGGACTCACGCCGGGCAACGTGGCCTGGGCGTTCACGACGGGGCACGCGAGCAACTGGCATCCGGTGACGTGGCTGTCGTTGATGCTGGACGCGGAATTGTTTGGCAAAGGCCCATTCGGCCCGCATCTGACGAATCTTCTGTTGCACGCCGCCAACACGGTGCTGCTGTTTCTGTTGCTCCGGCGTTTGACGGCGGCGACGTGGTGGAGCGCGTTGGTGGCGGCATTGTTCGCCTTGCATCCCTTGCACGTGGAATCGGTGGCGTGGGTGACGGAGCGCAAGGACGTTTTGAGCGCGTTCTTTGGGTTGCTGTCGTTGTGGGCGTATGTGGAATTTGTTAAAGAGTCCAAAGTTCAAAGTTCAAAGTTCAAAGTTTTTTTTGTATTGAGTCTGCTGGCGTTCGCGCTGGGTTTGATGAGCAAACCGGTGCTGGTCACGTTGCCGCTGGTGATGTTGCTGCTGGATTGGTGGCCGCTTGGAAGGAGATCGGAGTTAGGAGATCGGAGTTCGGATTCTACAACTCTCAACCAACTGCTCCTCGAGAAATGGCCGTTCATTGCATTGAGTGCCATTTCCTGCGCGGTCACGTTCATGGTGCAACAAAAAGGCGGCGCGGTGGCCGCGCTGACAAAATTTTCCCTGCTGGAGCGGACAGAAAATGCGTTTGTTTCCTACGCCCGGTATTTGGGCAAGATGTTTTGGCCGACCGCGCTTGCCACTCCCTATCCGCATCCGGGGCATTGGCCATTGTGGCTGGTGTTGTCGGCCGTGGTGTTGTTTGCCGCCCTTTGTGTCGCCGCCGTCTGGTGGGGACAAAAATTTCCCTTTGCGCCGGTCGGCTGGTTTTGGTTTGTCGGGATGCTGGTTCCGGCCATCGGCCTGGTCCAGGTCGGCGACCAATCCATGGCCGACCGCTACACGTATTTGCCGTTGGTTGGCGCGTTCGTGGTTCTGGTCTGGGGCGTCGGCGGGGCGTGTATGCACTGGCGTGTGCCGAAACCACCGGTCATTTTTTTGGCCGCAATCATGCTTGCCGCCTGTGCGTTGCGAACGCGAGACCAGTTGGGTTATTGGCAAAACAGCGGAACGCTTTTCCGCCACGCACTGGCCGTGACGAAAGACAATTACGTCGCTGAAAATGACCTCGGCACGTGGCTGTCGGGCCGGGGGCAGATCGCAGAGGCGATGGATTGCTACCGTCAATCGCTAAAGATCAAACCCGACAATGCTGACGCGCTTTATGATTTGGGCAACGCCTTTGCCAGGCTCGGCGACTGGGACAATGCCATCGCGGATTATCGCCGCGCCCTGGAAATCTCTCCGAACCAAGCTGACATTCTGGATAATCTGGGTTTTGCGCTGGCGGCGAAGCAGCAGTTCGCCGAGGCCATCGCGAATTTTGACGCGGCGCTGAAACTGAACCCGGATTCCGCCGGCGCGCACAACAATCTCGCCACGGTTTTGTTCATCCAACACCAGTTTGACAAGGCCGAGCAACATTATCGCGAAGCGCTCCGCCTCACGCCCGACAACCCGCAGATTTATGCCAATCTCGGTGATACCCTTGTCCGGCTGGGCCGGATGGCCGAAGCGGTGAATTGTTATCAGGCGGCATTGCGGCTCAAACCCGACGACCCCAAAATCAAGGCAAAATTGCAGGCGGTGGGCGCGCCGGCGAATCTCACGCCTCCCGCGAACTGAATTCGCGAATCATGGCTTTCCACCACGGCGCGAGCAATTCGTCGGGCCGTAACCACGCCTGCTGGTGCAGCCACACCAGCCCATGTGCGTCCGCCAGGATGAGGAGCCGTTCCGCGGCGGTCAGTTTGTCCGGGCCTTGGGCCAGCAGTTTCTCGCCCAACGCACGGACTTCGCCGCTTCCGACACCGAGTTTGGCGAGTTGTTCGGCATAAACCGGATTGAGCTGTTTCTCGCGCAGCAGCGAAACATGGATGGCATTCACGTACGGGTCGAGCACGGCTTCGGCCAGGCCCGCGTGCGGATGGCGCGGCGTGGTGTCTTCGGTGATTTCATGCACTTTCATGCGCGCGCGCAAGGCGACCAGTTCCGGCGGCGGCGCCGTTTCTTCCGGTGTCAGGAACAAATCCATTTTGCGCGCCCGCGCGCCCAGACTGCGCCGGCTGGTGAACACGCTCAACGGAATGGAAAGCACCATTCCCGCGAGCACGGGCGTAAACCACCAGAACAATGTCCGGTCGAGCTGCCACATGAACACGCCCCAAACCAGTCCCACCAGCGTGTGCCACCAGTGCCGCCGGACGGCGGAGACCCAGGCCCCGCCGTCCGCCGCACGTTTTTGCGGCGCCCAGCCCACGCTGACGCCGAGCAGGTTGGTGATAACGAATTGCGTGTGCCAGAGCATCAGCAGCGGCGCGTGCAACGTGGAAAAAATGGTTTCGCCGACGACGCCCAACGTGGTGTGCGCCAGGCCGCCGAACGCGCGCCGGCGTTTCCCGTCGAACGCGAGGTCAATGAGCGCGAGCGCCTTCGGCAGCATGATGACGACCATGCAAATCACGAAGACGAGCAAGGCGTGCGCCGTGCCGCTCCAATTTGCGAGATAGGGATTGAACGCCGGCAACGTGATGTCCGACAGGCCGGTATTTTTTTGGTACCAGTGAATCCAGTTGAACGTGATTAAAAACAGCAGCCACAGCGGCCCGGCCAGATAGCCGCAGATGCCCAGCATCAAATGCAACCGGCTCACGCCGCGCAGTCCCTTCGCAAAAAGCACCATGCCGTGCTGCAAATTGCCCTGGCACCAGCGGCGTTCGCGCCGCGCGTTTTCGATGATTCCCTGCGGAGCCTCCTCGTAACTGCCTTCAAGGTCGTAGGCAAACCAGATTCCCCAATTTTCCCGCGACAACAATGCCGCTTCGACAAAATCGTGGCTGAGAATCTGGCCGCCAAATGGCCGGCGTCCGGGCAGTTGCGGCAAATCGCAAAACTGCATGAACGGCTCGGTGCGGATGAGGGCGTTGTGCCCCCAGTAATTTCCAAAATCGAGCGCCCAATAATTCAATCCGGCGATGAACAGCGGCGCGTAAAGACGGTTGGCGAATTGCTGGATGCGGCCAAAGAGCGATTCGGCGTTCACCAGCGCCGGCACCGTTTGAATCAGCCCGACGCCCGGATGCGCCTCCATCAATTTTACCAAATCCACAATCGTCTCCCCGCGCATGACACTGTCGGCGTCGCAAACCATGAAGTAACGGTAACGGCGGCCCCAGGCATTGAGAAAGTCGCGCACGTTGCCGCTCTTGCTGCCTTCGTTGTTCAACCGGCGGCGGTAATAAATGCGGCCGAGCGCATCGAGTTCGCGAACCAGGTCACACCAGCGCTGTTCTTCCTCGACCCATTTGTCCGGATCCGTCGAGTCACTGAGGATGAAGAAGTCAAACCGTTCGAGTTCGCCGGTTTTTTCGAGCGATTCGTAAGTGGCGCGCAGCCCTTCATAAACGCGGACCGTGTTTTCGTTGCAGA
The DNA here is from genome assembly GCA_050011235.1 of Verrucomicrobiota bacterium. Classification (GTDB taxonomy): domain Bacteria; phylum Verrucomicrobiota; class Verrucomicrobiia; order Limisphaerales; family UBA11358; genus UBA11358. The sequence goes on from JBEKJN010000062.1 coordinate 14,484, forward strand.
TGGGGAAGACAATCGCCGTACTGATGCCGGCGATGCTTTGGGCGCGATAATCCGCCAGTCGCGTGATGCGCCACCGGGTGCCAAACGTCCGCAACACGAACCCATAGATTCCATGCATGCAGCCGATGGCGGCGAACAAAAACAGGATCACGAACAAAACCAGCAACACCGTCCGCGACATGGACCAGCCGGTGCGCCAGAGCAAATCCGCAAACAGCATGGAGACAAGCCCCGTCAGCAGGACGGCGGATGAATAAAAAATGAACAGCCGCCAGCTATGCTGGATGCGGGGCACGGGGAAGGCGCCGGACGGCGGCGATGAACTTGGAGCCGGCATGGTTCAGTGCGTAATGATGAAAACGACCACCAGCAGCAGCGCAAACAGCATCCAGACCAGCGTCATTTTGAAATAAGGCAGCCGCCCCAAATTGGTCAGCGTCGTAATCGGGCCGAGATCAAGCGAACGCGGCGCCATTTTTGAGAGTTGAAAATCCGGCCCGGCGCGGAAATAGGTTTCGCGCATGGCGCTGACGAATTCCTGCGGCCACGGACCGGGGCGCAGGAATTGTTCCTGCCATCGGCCGGGCATGTCGGCGAGCAGCAACGCCAGCCGTCCGCGGGTCGTCAACATTTGATCGGCATTCGCGGGCGATTCCTGAAGCACGGCGGCGAACCATTCAATCACCAGGCGGTCCATTTCCTCGGCGGCAAGTTCGGTGGCGGAGCGGCCCGGCTCGGCGGGTGCGCGGCGCATGGCGCGTTCGAGCACGCGGAGGACGAGCTGGCCGAGCAACGCCTTGTTGCGCACGCGCAGCGCATGGAAATAATTTTCCACTTTCACATAAGCGGCGTTCCACTCTTCCAACGGACGGCCCGCCAACTGGCCGGCCGCGCCGGTCACGGCGGATTCCATTGATACGTCCATGTCTCGCTTAAAATGTTGGTTCCATTTTGCAGCGTGCACCGGAGGTCCACCGGGTCGGCGTTGCCGGGCTTGGGCTGCATTTTCAGGATGACGCGCCAGGTATTGAGAAACGGGTTGCGGACGACGAAATTGTCCACAATCGCGGCGTTGGTGCTGCAATTGGCGATGGCCAGTGGCGGCTCATTTTCCGGCACGGCATCCAGTTTCGGTCCGGCAAAGTCAATGACAAATTGGCGGGCGTTTGGAAACTGCGAGTCGGAACCGACGCGCGTGGAAAGGACCCGGTTTTCTGAAAGCTTCAAGTCCGCCCCGCCGCTTTGCCAGCGGAGCGTGTAACTGAAGCGATAAGGTTGCAACGGCGCGGGTTTGTCTTTCGGGTCCCAAAACGCGACGATGTTGTCCAGGCCCTCGTAGGCCGTGCTCAGTTCGACGAGGTGCAAATCACCGTCGCCCCAATTGCCGTGCGGCTCGACCCACATGCTCGGCAAGAGTTGATCGGGGTTGTAAGTATCCTGGTACGCCGCGAACGAGCGCTCGCGCTGGAGCAACCCGAAGCCGCGAATGTCCGGCGCGTGGAAGATCTGATGGCGCATCACCGGCGGATTGTTGAGCGGACGCCAGAGGATTTCTCCGCTGTTCATGCGCGCCAGCAACCCGTCGCTGTCGTGGACCTCCGGGCGGTAATCGTCGAACTTGCGCTCGGAGTTTTTGCCGAACCAGAACATGCTCGTCAGCGGGGCCAGCCCGATGGTTTTGACCGGCTTACACGCCGGATTCACAGCCAGGACCGTGTTGGTTTGCCGGAAGAAAAGCACCGCGGTCACGTCCGCCACCGTCGTTTTGCCGGGGTGGATGTGGAATTCATACGCGCCCGTGCACCGCACGCTGTCGAGTATGGCGTACAAGGTCAATTCCTTGTCGTCTTTTTGCGGCTTGCCCAGCCACCAGTCGGTGAAGATGGGAAACTCCTCCGGGCGATCCGGTTCGCCACAATCCAGCGCCAGCCCGCGCGCGGACGGGCCGTAAGACTGGCCCTTGCCCAGCAGCCGGAAGTAACTCGCGCCAAGGAATGCCCCGAGCTCGTCCCACTTGTTGGTTTCATTCAACTGGTACAACAGACGAAATCCGGCGTAGCCCGTGTCCGTCGGGATCTGTTTTTGAATGTGCAGGGCGCGGTAATTGAAAAAGTCCTGCACAAAGCGGATCGGCTGCACGTGCGTCGCGGTGAATTCATTCACGTGCACCGGTTCCTGATACAAATACCCCGGATGGAAAAATTCGATCCGAAACGGCAACCCTTCGGACGCCCACAGCGCCTTCTCGTGGCGGAACTCGATCTCCCGGTATTTGTCGTAATCAAGATTTTCCTGCCGCAGCACCTTTGGCAAATCGGCGCGGGGCGAGTGGAAGGGATGACGCGCGCGCTCCAAAGCCCGCTCGGCCACATAGTCCAAGTTCACCTCGGCCGACTCCGGGCTGGCCAATGCCGGGCCCGCCAGTGCCGTCCCGATGATCAGAATCAAACAACTCCGTTGCCACATGCCGGCTACAAGGAAATCATACCGGCGGAAATTTGCAAGTTCTGCGCGGAACTGATTGGAAACGAAGCTGTTCCGGGGCCACTGGCGGCCCAACCAAGACCCTTCGCCAGCAAAAAAGGCGCGAAAATCAACAATTCTTCGCGCCATTTCTCTTTTCAAATCCCGGCTACGTCAAAACAATCTTGTCGCCGTCTTTCAAAGTCACAATCGCTTTCTTCCAATTGGACGTTTGGCCGGCCTGCGTGGTGCGCTGGCGACGCGATTTGCCGCGCACGTTCAACGTGTTCACCTTGGTGACGTGGACCTTGAACAGTTCCTGCACCGCCTGCCGGATTTCCGCCTTGTTCGCCCGGCGGTCCGCCACGACGGTATATTGATTGTACTTTTCGCCCTGGCGCGTGCCTTTTTCCGTGAGCCGGACGGTTTTGATGACTTCAAAAGAGTTCATGGTTTATTGGTCCTTGGCCAGATGCTGCCCCACTTTTTCAAAGGCATCCTTGGTGAACAACAATTTGTCCGGGCGCAACACATCATAGGTGTTCAGCGTGTCACTGGTCGTCAGCGCGACGTCCGGGAGGTTGCGCGACGCGAGCGCGAGATTTTTATCCGTGTCTGACGAGACAATCAGCGTCTGGCCTTTCAAATCCAAAGCTGACATCAAACTGACAAACTCCTTCGTCTTTGGCGAAGCGAGCTTCAATTGGTCCACCACCACCACGTCGCCGGCCTTGAGCCGCTCGCTCAACGCCTTCCGCAACGCCAGCGCGCGGGTTTTTTTAGAAACTTTTTTGCCGAAATCGCGGGGCCTTGGGCCAAAGACCACGCCACCCCCACGCCACAACGGTGATTGAAACGAGCCGGCGCGGGCGCGGCCCGTGCCTTTCTGCCGCCACGGCTTTTTGTTCGTGCCGGCGACTTCACCGACGTTTTTGGTGCAGGCGGTGCCGCTGCGTTGCGCAGCCTGATATGCCGTGACGACGTCATGCACAGCTTGCGTGCCTTTCCCGTCTTCAATCAGCGGGAACTTCACTTCGAGTTCGCCCTGGTTCTTCCCTTCGATGTTCTTGATGGCAATCTTCATTTGCTTTTTCCGTTAAATCGTTGAACGGCTGAACCGTTGAACCGGCTTCCGCTCAAACGTTTTCACGATTCAACGATTCAACGGTTAAATCATTTCTTGGCCTCCGCCGGCTTGGGTTCGGGTTTCCTGGCCTCGGCGCCGGTCTTCCGTTTCATCGGCGCGGTGCTCACCGGCGGTTTCCAGCCCTTGGGCCGTTTCTTCGATTCGCGAATGACGACGTAATCGCCCTCCGAGCCGGGAATCGCGCCTTTGATGAGCAGCAAATTGTCCGCCTCGCGCACTTGAATCACTTCCAGGTTTTGCGTTGTGCGTTGGACCTGGCCCATGTGGCCGGGCATTTTCTGGCCGCGCATGACCGTGCCGGGAAACAGGCGATTGCCAATCGCACCGACGCGGCGGCCCCAGCCTTTTTGCCCGTGCGACGAAGGGCCTCCACGAAAACCATGGCGCTTCATGACGCCTTCAAAGCCGCGGCCTTTCGTGATGCCGATGGCATCCACAAAATCGCCGGGCGCGAAGAGCGCCGGGCCGACGACGTCGCCCGGTTTCACTTCCTTGGAAAAGTTGCAAAATTCCGTGATGCGTTTGACGGCGACACCGTTGTGTTTCTTGATGTGCCCGAGCAACGGTTTCGTCACGCGCTGTTCCTTCTGGTCGTCGAAGCCGAGCTGAACGGCATTGTAGCCATCCTTGCCTGCCTGGGTTTTCACCTGCAACACGCGGTTGGGGCCGGCGAGAACGACCGTCACGGGGATCAACACGCCGCTCGCGTTATAAACGCGCGTGCTACCGAGTTTTTTTCCTAAAAGTCCGAGTGGCATGGCAGTTCTCCTTAAATCTTAATGGTGATGTCCACGCCGGCGGGCAAATTGAGCTTCTTCAATTCGTCCACGGTTTTGGCGGTCGGCTCGATGATGTCAATGAGCCGCTTGTGCGTGCGTTGCTCAAAGGTTTCCTGTGACTTCTTGTCCGCGTGCGGCGAGCGCAGCACGGTGAAGCGCTCGATGCGGGTCGGCAGCGGGATGGGCCCGGCGACGCGGGCGCCGGTGCGTTTGACGGTGTCGGCAATTTCGCGGGCGGACTGGTCTATGACCCGATGGTCATAGGCCTTGAGGCGGATTCGGATGCGTTGGGCAGCCATACAAAGAACAATTGTCTGTTAATGATTTAATTACATTTGCCGCTTCAATTTTCAAAAGCGGACATGAAGTGTAACAATTAAACGGCTCCGTGCAACAAGTTTTTTTGAGAAATTTCGTTGTGGAAGGACGGGCACGGCAACAAGAACGGGGCTGGCACACACGATTCACCGCCGGATTTCTGGATGTTATGATTTTTGTGACAAACCCCGGGGGAAGGGAAAGTGTTGTAACCGCGGACAACGGGACGGGGAAAGAATACCAGCTGGCAAACCACGCTGCGGCGGGTCAGCCTGGCGCGTCCGACCGGCCGTGTAGCTCAAATGGGAATCATTTTTTGTCAGTGCAGTACGCCAACCTGGTAATCCAGATTGGCCTGTTGGATGAGAACGTTGTAACGCGCGTTGGCGTCAGCGATCTGTGCCGAAGTGAGGCTCAACTGCGCCTGACTCAACTCGACAATGGAGCTGCTGCCGATTTTGTAACGCGCCTCGGCCAGATCGTAAGCCTCGGCGGCATTTTGGACCAATTCTTCCGTGGTGCGAAGCTGCTCCAGGGCGTTGTTCACATTCAGCCACGCAAGATGCACGTCGCGCACAATGTTGTCCTCCGCCGCGCGCAGGAGTTCATTGTCAGATTGTGCCTTTAATTCTGCTTCGTGCTGACGCGCCGCATAAAGTCCGCCCGCGAACAAAGGCAGGCTCAATTGAATCCCGCCCACCGCGTAGTTGTCCGGCAAATGACTATCATGTGTTGGTGCGTCGCCGACAACGCCAATCGCCTGAACTGTTGGCAACCGCGAATCACGTTGCGATTTTGCAAACCGCAGCGCGGCGTCGTGTTCGTCGCGCAAGCTCAACAATTCCGGCCGTTCCGCCAAAGCCGTTTCGACCAATTTTGAAACGTCGTTCGTGTTGGAAAAGACGGATTGCGATGACTCGACGAGTTGGAATGGTTGCGGTTCGCGATAACCCAGCGTAGTTGAAAGCGAAGTCATCGCGTCGTCCGCGTCGTTCTGCGCTTTTTGCAGCAGCAATTTGCCTTCCTGAACGGCGACGCGCGCAAAACTCACGTCCAATTCCGACCGGAGTTTGTTAGACGCAAGCAAACTTACCTGGTCGAGCAGCAATTGCCGTGTGTCAAAAGTTTGTTGCGCGACGTGCAAAACGGCCTGTGCCTCCAGCGCGCCGAAATAACTGACGTTGACCTGCGCGCCTGAAATTTAGAACTGGCTGTGAGATTTGCCGTGTGCCCGAAATCGGTGATGAGCTGGCTGACGGCTAAACCTCCGGCCCCGCGATCATAAACGCTCGGATTATTCAAGCCGCCAGCCATGATTCGCGTGCCTTCGGAATTTGCGCCCACGGCGTCCGCGTAAGCATTTGCGTTTGGAAAAAATCCGGCGCGGGTTTGTTTCACCACTTCCTGCGCCGCAAGCGCGCGATAATTCGCGGCGGCGATTTGCGGATGATTTTGCAATGCCAGCTTCTGCGCGCCCGCCAGTGTCAGCACGCTGGGGACATTTGTGTTCGTTTGAGCAAGGCCGCGTGATTCCAAAGCCAGAGAAAGAATCATCAACGAGCAAAGAATGTTTTTCATTTTTCAGTCGGGGATTTTTCGGTTGCCACTTCAGGTTTTGAATGTGGCGATCCATGTTTGCCATAAACCAGCAGATAGGCTGCCGGCACGATAAAAATTGTCAGCACGAACGAGGTTGTCAGTCCGCCAATGATGGCCAGCGCCAGCGGTGCGTAAGCCTCGCTGCCGGTGCCGAGTTTTGCCGCCATCGGCAGCAGGCCAACTAGTGTCGCCAGCGAAGTGATCAAAACGGGACGCATCCGCACGCGGCAGGCTTCGCGGACAGCCTGGCCAACGGCCATGCCATCCGCCCGCAACCGTTGGATGAATTCGAGGATAAGAATGCTGTTTGACACAACGATGCCGACTACCATCACCACGCCCATCAACGACATCACATTAAGAGTGGTGTGGGTTATAAACAAAATGACCAGCACGCCGGCCAAGCCTGCCGGCACGGCCAGCAGAATCAAAAGCGGATCAATGAAGGAACGAAACTGCGCGAGCAGGATGAGATAGACCAACAACACCGCAAGGATCAGGCCAAACCCAAAACTGCTGAAAGAAACGCGCATTCCTTGCACCACGCCGCGCAGGTTGATGCGCACGCCTTCGGGAAGCGTGGTTTGGGCAATGATTTTCTGCACGGCCTTTGTCAGTCGTCCCAGGTCTTCGCCAACGGGTGAAACATAAATGTCAATGACGCGACGCAATTGATAGTGATCCACTTCCGTGGGCGAAGCCATGTGATGGATGGCGCTGACAGTATCGAGCCGGGTTGAAAGTTTTCGCGCGGTACCGCGCAACGGGATGTCGGTCAAGTCCGCGAAATTTTTTACTGTGTCTTCTCGATACTGGACGGTCAGCAGATAATCATTGCCGGTATTAGGATCAACCCAATAGCTGGGCGCTATCATTTGATCGGAAGTCAGTGCCGTGATTACGTTTTGAACAACTTCTTTCGAGGTAAGGCCAAGTTCACTGGCGCGGAGGCGATCCACATCCAGTTGCAGCGCAGGGTAGTCAACGTCTTGCGGCACGAGCACGTCACTCACACCATTGACCTTGCGGATTGTTTGGGCGATTTGTTGCGCCACGGCATGATCTTTTTCCAAGTTTGAACCACTTACTTGAATGTCAATGGGAGACGGAAAACCTAGATTGATGACGGCGTCCACCAGACCACCGGATTGAAAGTAGGCGCTCAATTGGGGCAGTTCCTTTCGGACTCGTCGCCG
>JBEKJN010000063.1:0-12138 GCA_050011235.1 Verrucomicrobiota bacterium
ACTGGCGGAGAATAGCGGCGGTCAGGAAACAGGCTTTTGGCATAAACCTTTGTCAGCATACCGTAATCCACCCCTTCACGGCCAAACGTGTTTTGAATGGCTCCGCTCCGTCCGCGATAGCCGTGGAAATTATCGGTTGAAATCTGCATACGACCTGCCACGCGGCATTTCAGGTCTTGAACGTGTTCCTGCGCGTTTTCTCTTGTGCGCCTGCCAGTGTTAAACGCGATAACCAGTTTTGAATCACGGTCGAAGCTCAAGAACGTGTATTGCTCGCCGCGTTCGGGATCAGCGGTTTTATTCCGCTCCTGTTTACAGAACACGAAGCTGTAAAGCTCGTCTGTCTCGACGTTGACCGTTGGAACGTTGCGGACAGCGGCATCATGGAAACGGGCGCACTTCTCGCCAATCGTTTCAACGATGCTCAGGACGGTTTTCTTTTCCAGTCCGGTCAACCGGCTGGTGGCTCTTACGCCGACGCCCTCACAAAGCAGCCTGACAACATCATTGACCTTTTGGGTTTCGATTCTCAGGCCGTCCAGCGGCTGCGGCTCGGAAAAGGTTTTGTTGCATCGCAGGCAGCGGAAGCGGCGAACGACACGGTTCTTGTTTCGGAAATTGGCGAAGTGCTTGGCTTCGCCGGAACAGCAATGGCATTTCAACTTGCCTTTCTAGGCAAGGAAAGCTAACGTGTAGTCGTATCTGCGAAGATATGCGACCGGACGCGGCTTTTTGGCACTGCCATTTAGCAGGACCAGCAGCATCGCGGCCAAAATCCCGACAATGGCGATTACAGCAAGCAATTCAACGGCGGTAAAACCCCATTTCGGGCGACCCAGTCAACGCAGAGTAGTTTCATAAATTTCCGTCATCATGGCGGATTCGACGACAGCCAGAACTGGATGTCTGTCGCCTGCGGATTGGCCGGATCCAGCGTCAGCACTTTCAAGTAATGCTGCCGCGCCCGCGCCACCTCGTGCAACTGCTGCGCGTAAAGATTGCCCAGGGCCAGATGCGCCCGGACTTCGTTGGGGTTGGTCTTCACGATTTTTTCCAATTCGTGCACCGCATCAGGCACGTAACCTGTCGCCTTGAGCGCCAGCGCGAAGTTGTAGCGCGCGTCCGCGGAATCCGGCCGGATGGCGAGCGCCATTTCAAAAGCCGCCAGCGCCCGTTGGAAATCCTGCAAGCGATACGACAGCACGCCGAAATTGTATTGCGCCTCAAACCAGTCCGGATCCGTTTCCGCCGCTTGCTGATACGCTTTCAAGGCGTCCAACCAGCGCGCATCCTGCTCAAATTCCCTGGCCCGCGTAAACGCGCCCGTTGCCGTCCGCCGGTCGCCCGGTTTTGGTTTGCGTGGGGACAGATACAGATACCGCGGAGATGTCGGCGGCGCAGGCTGGACAATTTTAACCGGTTTGGCTTCAACGACCGGCGGTGCGCTCGGCGGCGGAACGGGTGGTGGACTGGCCGGCGGCGGCAGCAATGGGGCCGGATTCACGGCTTTACTCGAAGCCGGCGGCGGCAGCGGAGTCACGCCATTTTCATTATACTTTTTTTCCGGTGCGGAAGAATGAAACCAGTGAACCGGATTAAGCCGGTGCCAGATGCCTGGCTTTTCCACTGGTGCCGGTCCCGGCGGCGCTTCCACCGGCAGCGTGGCCGTGGCCACGGTTTGACCCGGTGTGGCGACCATTGCCGGCTCCGGCTGGACTTTTACAACCTCCGGCGGCGGCGGATTGGAATAAGGCCTGACCACCGGCTGCGCCCTGGGCGACATGGCTGGACGAACGACACTCGTCGTTTGCGCTTTGGTTTCGCTCGCGACCGGCGGCGCCGGCGCAGCATTTTGTTTTGTGGATTGCGGCGGCGGATTTACCGCTGCGACCGTTGCCGACTGTTCCAGGCTGCCGACGATGGCATTAACCTCATTCCAGTTCGCCGGGCGCGGCGTGAGCGCCAGATAGGCGCGGTAATATTGCAAAGCCAGCTTGTTGTCGCGCAAATATTCATGCGCCACCGTCGCCAGATTCAAAATGGCCGGCGCGTAATCGGGATGCGCCTTGACCGCCGCGCTGAAATCCTGCGCCGCTTCACGCGGGCGGCCGCGCTGGATTTGCGCCAGACCCAGGCCGTTCAGCGCCTCGGCATTGTTCGGATTGAGATAAAGCGCGGTACTGAAACTTTTTTCCGCCGACGTCAGTTCATGCACGCGCAGTTGTGCGAGCCCGAGCTTGAGCCAGCCTTCGGGCGCGTTGCTGCGCCGAAGCGTGTAGGCGGTGAACTCTGTCCCGGCCGCGTCGGGTTTGTTTTGCTCGAGCCAGAGGCAGCCGAGGTTGTAATGCGCCTCGACGAGATCGCGGTCCAACGTGAGCGCGCGCTGGTAAGCGATAACGGCGTCCGCCGGCTGGCCGGCGCGATGATACGCCAGTCCGAGATAATTCCACGCCGGCGCATTGGTGGCCAGAAGCGACGTGGCGATTTTCAGTTGCACCACCGCGTCGGCGTAATCGCCGCGATCCAGAAACTTTTTGCCCTTGAGCAGCGCGTGCGGTCCGGACGGTGAGCAACCCGAAATGAAAATAGCGAGCGCGAGTGAGAAAATCGCGCCGCACCAAATCCGGTTTTTTGTGGCCAGCATCGGCGCTGGTGGTAGCATCCACACCCTGACGTGTCAAGAAACGCACAAATCTGGTTTTGCCGTAATCTTAATCCCGCTCGCGATCGTAATCATGGGACGGAACAAATCAGGATGATGATGATGATCGGGATTAAGGCATCATCCCAAACCCGGCTCATTCAAGGATTTGGCTGGTTGATGGTCGCAGGTGCGCTTTGCCTTTCGGGACCGCCGTTGCGAGGCGCCGACTTCCTTTCGCTGCGTTCCTCCACCAACACCCAGGCGCGCGTCGTCGTCGTCGAAGACCCGAATGCCACGTTCAATTTCCAGCCGGACAATGCCCGTGTGCAAACGATGGTGAATCGCGGCATCACCAATCTCACCGGCAAAACCGCTTCTGCCGAAGCCTGGCGCAGCCTGGTTGCCACGCAGGATGTTGTCGGTATCAAAGTTTTTTCTGCCGCCGGGTCAATCAGCGGCACGCGCCCCGCCGTCGTTGCAGCGGTGATTCGCGGCCTGCTCGATGCCGGCGTGCCCCCGGAACACATCATCATTTGGGACAAACACGAGGACGATTTGCGCGCGGCGGGATTTTTCAAGCTCGCTGCCCAATTCGGTGTGCGCGCGGCCGGCGCCATGGAATCCGGTCATGACGAAAAGACTTTTTACAACCCTGACACCGCCATCATCGGTCATCTCGTTTGGGGTGATTTGGAATTCGGCAGGAAGGGCGAAGGCGTCGGACGCCGTTCGTTCGTCTCCAAACTCGTCAGCCGGGAAATCACCAAAATCATCAGCATCGCGCCGTTGCTCAACGAAAACGACGCCGGCGTTTGCGGGCACCTTTATGGTTTGGCCATGGGCAGCGTGGACAACACCCTGCGGTTCGAGGGCGACGCTGACCGGCTGGCCGTCGCCGTGCCGGAAATCTATGCCCTGCCCGCCTTGGGCGACCGCGTGGTATTGAACATCACCGATGCGCTCATCGGCCAATACGAAGGCGGCCAGAAGGGATTGTTGCAGTATTCGGAAGTGCCGAACCAGCTTTGGTTCAGCCGCGATCCCGTCGCGCTCGACACGCTGGCGTTAAAGGAACTCGACCGCGAACGCCGCGCCTTGGACGCGCCCGCCTTCAAACCGAACCTGGAACTTTACACCAACGCCGCCCTGCTCCAACTTGGCGTGAACGATCCCGCGAAAATTCAGTTGGAAAAACTGCGCTGAAAAGCAGGGGGCACAACCGGCGCGCGAGGAAAAGCAGTTTCCGGCCGGCAAAGCCAGATGATCCAGACCGGCTAAAACATCCTTTGAACCGATTTTCCCAAAAACAACTAGACCGCGCCGGTTCCATGCACGACACTTAAGCCAATTAAATGAATAAAGTGAGATTGTCTTTTGTGCTGGCCACGCTCATCAGCGTGACGTTCGCCAACTCTGTCCAGGCGGCGGAGGCGACGCTCAAGATTGGCGATCCGGCGCCCAAACTCCAGGTGGCCAGATGGGTGCAAGGCGAGCCGGTGAAGGCATTCGACACCAACCATGTTTACATCGTCGAATTCTGGGCCACTTGGTGCGGCCCTTGCCGGGTCTCCATCCCGCATCTCAACGAATTATGGCTGAAATTCAAAGACAAAGGCTTGGTGGTCATCGGGCAGGACGTTTGGGAGCGGGATGACAGCGCCCCCGTGCCGTTCGTGAAAAAGATGGGCGACAAAATGACCTACCGCGTCGCGCTGGACGACAAGAGCCAGGACAAAACTGGAGCCATGGCGACTACATGGATGACAGCGGCGGGCCAGGACGGCATTCCCACCGCATTCATCATCAATAAACAAGGCCGCATCGCCTGGATCGGCCACCCGATGGAATTGGATGAAAAGCTGCTGAACGAAATCCTCGCGGACCATTACGACGTGGACAAGGCCGCTGCGGAATATGAGCAGCGGCAGCAAAACCAGCAAAAGTTGATGGACCTTTCCAAAAAACTCAGCGTCAGCTTGAAACAAAAGGACTGGGACGGCGCCGAAGCCACGGTTGCCCAGTTGGAAAAATTGCTGCCTGCCAACGAGCGCGAGGGTTTGGATGGGGTTCGTTTTCAAATTCTCCTTGGCCGGAAGGACTATGCCGGAGCCTACAAACTGGCCGGTTCCCTCAGCGACACCCATCCGGATGATGCCAGCCTGCAAAATGAACTCGCGTGGTTCATCGCCGCGCAGCCCGGACTCGAAAAGCGCGACCTGACGCTGGCTGAAAAAATGGCTGGGCGCGCCAATCAGGCGACCCAGGGAAAAGAGCCGGCTGTTCTGGACACGCTCGCTCGCGTGCAGTTCATGAGCGGCAAAACCAACGAAGCCGTTGCCACCGAACAGAAGGCCGTGGATCTGGCTGAAAGCCCCCTCAAAGAACAGCTCCAGCAAATTTTGACAAGTTACCAGCAGGGTAAATTGCCGGAAGCGCCGCAGTAGCCGGCCTCCTCCCAAATCAAATCCGCCGGGCGGATCGCGTTTCTGCTTCTCAATCCCGGCCCGCTCCGGCAAGCTCGGGGCAATTCCATGCGCGTCCTGATTGCGACAGTTACGGCAGGCGGCGGGCACATCGCCGCTGCTGCCGCGTTGGAGGAAGCGTGGCGCGCGTTGCGTCCGGACGACACCGTCGAGCGGGTTGACCTCATCAAGTTTTTCTCCCCGTTGCATAAAAAAATATTCTCGGACGGATATGTAAAACTGGTCGAGCGCGCGCCGGAATTGTGGGGAATGCTGTTCGGCAAGACCGATAATCCCAAGGTCGCCCGGCTCCTGAGCAAACTGCGCCGCGCCTTTCCCAGCAGCTCGCGCAAAAAGTTCACCAACCATCTGAAACATTTCCGGCCGGACGCGGTGTTATGCACGCACTATGCGCCGCTGGAAACACTGGGTTTGCTCAAAATTTCGGAGGGCGGAGTTCCACGACGCCCAAAATTTCTAAGAAAAAATGGGACTCGTGGAACTCGTCCCTCCGAAAATTGGAAACAGCCCTTCGTCGTCAGCATCGTGACGGACTTTGAAGCGCATGCGTTGTGGATGGATGGGTGCGTGGATTTGTACTGCGTCGCGGCGGAAGAAACGAAGGCGCGGCTCGTCGCGCGCGGCGCCCCGGCGGCAAATGCGGTGGCCACGGGCATTCCCATTGCCGCAAAATTTCTATCGAAACCCGACGCGCGGGTTGTCCGCAAAACCCTTGGTCTGCGCGATGACCTGCCGGTTTTCCTTGTGTTGAGCGGCGGCTTCGGCATGGGACCGGTCGCGGAAATTCTGGCCGAATTGGACAAAGTGCCGCAATCGTTCCAGACCGTCGTCGTCACCGGCCGCAACGAGGAATTGCGCCGCGACCTCGCCGCGCAGAACCGCCGGCACCCGACGCATGTGCTGGGTTTCACCACGAACATGCACGAGTTGATGGCCATCGCCGACCTCATCCTCACCAAACCCGGCGGATTGACCTCGTCCGAGGCGCTGGCGATGGGCAAACCGCTGTTCATCCTGAACCCGATTCCCGGACAGGAAGCGGCCAACAGCGATTTCCTGCTCGAACGCGGCGCAGCAGCCAAGGTCAACCGCGTCGAAGACCTGCCCTTCCGCATCGAACAACTGCTCGGTTCGAAGAAGCTCGGTGAAATGGCCAAAGCCGCGAAATCACTGGGTCGCCCACAATCGGCTCAAGCTGTTTGCAAGGAAGTTTTGAAGCGGCTGGGTTGATTTGAAGGTAGGGACACCGCGCTGCGGCGTCCGGTCATCGCAGCGTGATGACCCTACCACCGCATCCGTAGCAATTCGTGGAATTCGTGTCAGCTTGTCCCCGGGCTTGAATTCACATTGCCGGTGTCGAAATCAAATCCGCGTGAAAGGTTTTGATGGCGTTCAGCATGAATTGAATGGCGACCGACGCCAGCAACAATCCCATGATGCGGGTGGCGATGCTCATCGCAATCGGGTTCAACCACCGGCTGCCGCGGGCCGCGATTCGCAAGATCAGATAGCTCGCCAGCGAGACCGTCAGGATGCCGCCGTAAAGCGCAACGTGCTCAGGAATGTTTTTAGCCTCGTTTTGAAGCAGAATCGTCGTCGAAATCGCTCCCGGTCCCGCCAGCATGGGAATGGCCAGCGGCGTCACGGCGATGTCCGTCTTTTCGATGCCGGCCTTCGTTTCTTCACGGGTTTCCATGACGCGCGAGCGTTGGGCGCGCAACATGTCCAGTGCCACGAGCAGCAGCACGATGCTCGCGGCGATTTCGAAGGCCGGCATGGTGATGCCCATGACCCTGAAAATCAATTGTCCGGCCACGGAAAAAACCAGCAGGACACCCGCCGTCACGCAACAAGCCAGCCGCGCCGTGCGGATGCGCTGTTCCGGCGTATCATTCGGCGTCATGGCCAGAAACGCCGGCACGGTGGCCAGCGGATCCACAATCACAAAGAGCGAACCGACCGCCAGCAGAATGTATTCGGACAAACTGATAGGAATCGAATTAGAAGCAGATCGGGGTGAAAGTCAATGCGGAGAATGCATTAACCAACAACTTCAATTCAACCAGTGACTTTTCCTAGGGCTGCGGGACGGTGAGATAAGCGGTCACGCCGTTTTGCATGACCGGCAGATAATATGTCCCGTCGGCCTGGTTATAAACCGTTCCATTGATGACGACCGAGACCGCGTCGGGCGGAAGCATGGTTACGGTCACTCCCATCGGGGGGGCCACGACGATATAGCTGCCATCCGGTTGCTGAATGTAGAAGGCCCCGGCCGCATAATAATAAACCGTGCCGCCCACCTCCACCGTTTCCGCGCCCGGCGGCAAGTCGGAAATGTCCGCATCCACCGGCGGAGCGATGATCACATAGCCCGATGGCCCGCCATCGTAATAAACGCCTTCATAATAAAAATAGGGATGGCCCCGGACATCGAAACGACGATAGCCGTCCGGCAACCTGTCAATCCGCATCCCCGCGTGAAAATCGGACCAGAAAAAGGATTGGCTACGGTCTTCGTCAATGTCCATCCGACGGCGATCCGCTTCGCCGGCGCTCGTGCGGGCCGCTGCCTGCGGTTGTTCGCGAGCACGATCAACCGCCACGGGTGCTGGCTGGACGCGATTCACGGCGTGTGGTTGCTCCTGCACTGGTTGGACTGCCTGACGCGGTTCAGGAGCGCGAACCACCGGCTGCGGTTCAGGACGAATCCCTGGCTGCGGTGCACGATTCGCCGGTGGCTGCGGGCGCGGCGCGACCGATGGTGCCGGCGCGCTGCGGTTGTTTCCGTGCAGGCTGCCCCAGTCGGCGTGGAGATTCGGGCAAAACATGCCAACGGCCAGCAACGTGAATAACAAAGTGATGCGAGTGAGGGTGGGGAGTTTCATAGGCTGTTATTTCTCGTTCGGACTGGTCTGCGGAGCATTGGTGCTGCCGCCGCTTGGTTCGTCCGGTCGCATTTCAATTTTTGACGCTCCCTTGGGCCGCTCAAAGACAAAATCGGAATCGGCAATGCGGTCGGTCATGTTCCAGCGCGTGATCAACGCCGTGAATTCCGGGGCCCCGGGTTCATTTTTTTGCGTGATGACAAATTTCCGGATGAGCGGCTGCGGGCCATCTTCAATCCAGACCTGCCAGTCCACATTCTCCTGCGTGAACGCGAGGTGATGACACGGAACGCCCAGCACCGGCGAGATTCCATAATACCGGCTCCCCTGCACTTTGGCCGTGGCATTCTGGTAAGGGTCGCTCATCGCCAGATCAATCAGCGGCAGATCAATCCCCAACTGGTCGTGCGCCGCGTCCACGGTTTTATCCAGCGTGGCGGGCATGGCGGCGGTGCTATACCAATTGTGTTTGCGATCCAGAATCGTCAGCGTTTTGCCGTCATACCAGAAACCGCGCGCGGAAAGGGGCGAACTGATTTCCAGCCGCAGACCATCCGGCCGCTTGACATCCATCTCCACCGTGCGGCTGAACTGGATTTTTTGGCCCGCCTCATCCACATGCTCCCGCCAGATTTCCGCGCGGAAGCTGAAGGCGCGTGTGTGCGCGAGAAATTGACAAGCCGAGCGCAACACACTCTCCGCGCGCGGGGAAAGATTGGTTTGCTCCTGCGCGGTGGCGCACCCCGCCCCCAGCAGCAGACCACAGCCGATGAATAATAAATGCTTCATGAATTTACTTTATGAAAATTGAATTCGTGTTCTTTATCAAAATCGAGATGCCGGTTCTTCGCCGAATTTCAATTCAACATCGTTTTGCAGCGCAAAGTGTGCCGAAGAACCCAGGGCAGGCGCTATGGGGTGTTCTACCCATCCCGCCTTCATCATTTCCCATTGGGGTCAGGGTTGGGGTGAGGAGTCGAATTCAATCTCGCCCGCCGCGCTTGAATACCCGCAAATTGAATTGCTTCCTAGCGCCAGCGTCCCGGCTCACGATGCCAGCCATATGGCCCGCGTTCCCATCGGGGACCCACCCAAATCGCATGGGGATAAGGCGGTAATATCCAGCGTCCGCCAATCCAGACCCAGGTGCCGCCGTTCCACGCCCATTCGCCATCCACCCACATGTAATCAGGACCCGGCGACGCGACCACCACTTCCGTCTGCGGCGGCGGCGGGGCCTGGCTGGCCACTATGTTGGTGCCGGTGTTCATCATGTAGGTAATCACCTTTTCGCTGACACCGCCGTTCTTCAAATCAATGATGGCGTTGGCGTCCAGATGATATGCCGAGTGAGTGTTGTTGATTTGGTTGATGATGATATCGTCGCTGACCCCGGCCTTGGCCATCGCCTTGATGTCAGCAATGCCCAACGGTTGGCCTTGGGTCACGACCACAGGAGTCGGTGGCGGTTGAGCCGCCCTTTGCGCTTCGGCTTGTTGATCCATGCCATGCCCGACAAGACCGCCGGCAATGAGTCCGGCGGCGCCGCCAATCAGCGCTCCGGCTCCGGGATTTCTTCGATCCGCCACGGCGCCGATGGTGGCGCCCGAAGCGCCGCCGATCAAAGCACCGCTGCCGGTGTAATCCGGATTGCCATTGGGCGACACACAGCCGGCCAGCAAGCCAGCCAGTGCCATTACAGTGAGAGGTTTGATCATTTTGGATGCTTTCATAAATTTATTTGAGACTTTGATTTTTGCTTCGGCTGAACATTGTGTTGCTGGCGAAAATCGTCATGGTTTGACTTTGTGTGACGGATTCCCGGCAGCCGTGTGATTATTAAAAACCTTGTGCAGCACTCGCATCGCGCGTTGAACGGTTTTTTGTTCGGTGGCTGGGAGGTTTTTCAACGAGTCGGCCAGGTGCAGCCGTATTACATAGCGCACCTTTTCCAGCGTCGCCTGGCCCCGGGCCGTGAGCGTCAGGGCGATTTGGCGGCGGTTGGTCGAGACCAGTTGCCGTTCCACCAGCCGGTCGTCCACCAGTCCGTTGATCAGCCGCGACATGGCCGGCAGGGAAAGCCCCAAATGCCCGGCCACCGCCGACAACGAGGAATTTTTGGCGCGGCTTAAAAATAACAGGGCGCGGAATTGCGGCAGCGACAGGCCTGCCGTGCGGCGCAGACGGACCTGGTCGCGCATGAATCGCATCACCAGCGGCACCGTCTCCAAGATTTCACGGGCGCATTGCCGGGCGGGACTGTCCATAAATAATTGTTGAATGCAATAGTTGCATGTGCTAAGTATATGCAGTGCGACCGTTCCTGTCAAGGGGCTTGCATACTCAGGCCGCCTTCCTTGAGCGAAGTAACCAAATGGATACTTACAACTTGTGGAGCGCAAACGGTTTGGTTATTTTGGTTTTGTTGTCGGTTTGAAAACAGTGGATTTCGCTGTCCGTTTAGGGTTGGCATAGGGGTTTTGCCCGTGGCGCAGTCCGGACAGCGACCCCAGAGCTGCGCCACCCTTCTGAGCGCCTGGGTGAAGGCGTATAAACCTCGTCACCAGCAGGGCCGGACGAAAGTCCGGCCCTTGCTTTTTTTGGGGGATATATTGTTTGGAAGCTTGGAGCGGGCTGGTATGCGTCCATCGCCCTCATGTGGCTCGTTGAACTGCGACTTCAGGTCCCGGGAGTGGACACGCTTGATTTTATACCCATCCACTATCCTCGCTTGCGCCTTTTGGGAAAAAGGCGCGCCCAAAACCCGGATACGGAATGTCTGAAAATCACGCCCAGAACCATGAGGGCCATCCCCGCGAGAATCAGGTAAAGCGCCGTGGGACCCAGCCACGCTTCGAGCAGTTTCCACTTCTTCCCAAAAAAATATCCGATCAGGATGTAACTGGTCGTATAGGCCGCCGACCCCGTGAGATTGTAAAAAAGAAAAGTGCGCCAGGGCATTTTCGCCATGCCGGCCAGCAGATTGACCGCGACGGGCGGAAACAAGAAGATGAACCGCGCGATAAAAACCGTCTTGGCGCCATGACATTTGAAAAATCGCTCGGGCCACTTTACCCTTTCGGGCGTGAGATGGAGCCAGTGAATTTTTCCAGGCCGCCATGTCCCAACTGCCGTCCCAGCCAAAAGGTACAAATCCCGCCCAGGAAACAGGCCGCCGTTCCGGCCGCCATGGGTTGCCACAGCGAATCCGCGGTTTTCCCCAGGACAAATCCAGCCCCCAAAAGAATCGTCTCTCCCGGCAGCGGAACGCCGAGGTTGTTCAACAACACGACGATGAAGACGAGCATATATCCGTAATGAGGGATGTGGGGTAGTAAAGAATGCAGCCAGTGGAGCATGTTCACCGCTCTTTCTTTATATTAAACCAGTCAAATCAATTTCTGGCAAAGGCGAAAAGCAGGGTCATGCGATAACGAACGCTGATACGGCGGGGCGCCCATCCTCCGCAGTAGCTCTGCTACGGAGGGTGGAAGACTCCCGTCGAGCCGCAAACCAATCTTGTTTTTGGTTGCCGCCATCATGCGTTGAAATACGATGCCAGAAAATCCAAGCATGAAAGCCAGATACATTCAACATACGGTCCTCATTCGCGCGACGCCGAAGGCGGTTTACGACGCGTTGATGAATGAGAAGAAACATTCACAGTTCACCGGCGAGCGGGCCAGGATTCGCGCGAAAGCGGGCGCGCCGTTCAGCTGTTACGACGGTTACATCACCGGCATCACTCTGGAACTAGAACCGGCCAGACGCATCGTGCAGGCGTGGCGCTCGCAAAACTGGCCGGCGGGAACCTGGTCCATCGTCACGTTCAAGCTGGCCAAAAAGACCGGCGGCCGGACACAGTTACGCTTCACACATGTGGGCGTTCCAGCCAACGATTACACCAGCAAAAACCGGGGCTGGCAGATGCATTACTGGCAACCGCTCAGGCAGTATTTGGAAAAGTGAATTTTAACCGCTGATTGACGCTGATAAACGCTGATGACAATTTGCGAACCTATGCCAATTTGAAGCCCCATCGGGGCGACAGATAATAGCCCGGCGTTTCAACGCCGGGTCACCTTCATCGAAGGAATAAGTCCCGCAGGGACGGTTGAAACCC
>JBEKJN010000064.1:0-12100 GCA_050011235.1 Verrucomicrobiota bacterium
ATGTTCAGTTCGGCCAGCAAAGGTGAGAGGTTCAGGTGCATAATGATTTAATGAGGTTGAGTTGTTGGGTTCTAAACCGAAGTGACGTAAAACTGGGTTCCGACGATGCGGGCGATTTTGACCGTCTTGCCATTGGCCACCGCCGCATTGTTTTCCGCGCGGGCTGGCGCCGAATAACGCGTTCCGCCCACGACGTAGGCGATTTCACCCACGCCATTTTCAGGAATGGGCGTTATGACATTGGCCTCCGCGCCAATCAACTGGGCCACGTGGGATTCGCTGGAGCTTTGGGTATGGCGAAACACCGAGCGCAAAAACACGAGCAACACTCCCGCCACGGCCAAGCCGCCAACCAGCGAGAGCGGGGCGCTGATCGCTGCGCTGCTCGTTTTGGGAAACTGCGTGAAAATGAGGCCGAACCCGCCGAAGGCCGTTATGAAGGATGCGATGATTGTGGGACTGAAAATGGAGATGCCCGGTGCATCGCTGCTGTCCGCGCCCGCCTCCACATGACCGCCGCTGCCAGCCACATGGTCGCCATGCCCGAAGAAGTGCCCGGCCATCACACTAACCAAGGTGAATATCAGACCCGCCACCAGACAAATTCCGTAGATAATCATAAATCCTCGCTGAGTTGTTGTTGGTGCGAGTAAAGTCCCAACCCCCTTCCAACGCAAGCAGGAAAGGTGGATCTGTTTTCGCCGGGTTGCTTCATATCTCACGCTTATCAAACATCAATCCTGCCAAAGCCGCATCTATAATTTGGCGGCAGATTTGTAAGGCCGTTTCTGTCTCCCAATCATAATCTTCATTGTAATCTTAATCTGTTCATCGACGATTACGATTAAGAGAAAGATTAGGATTACGACGGAAAACGGCCGCTTCCCGCTTGCCAATCGTCCCCGGCTTTTTCATTGTCTGGCCATGCAATCCTACGAACTGTTGCGCGAGGTTTTCGAAAATAAGACGCCCAAACAGGTCGCCGCCGATCTCGGGCTGTCGCTTTCGATGGTCTATAAATGGGCCGAACCGCCGAACCAAGCCGCCGGCAGCGGCACGGGCAACCCGCTTGACCGCATCGAAGCCTTGCTCACGAGCACCGGGGACCACCGGCTCGTCCAATGGATTTGCCAGCGCGCCGGGGGCTTTTTCATTCTCAACCCCAAGAACACGCCGCATCCGCATTACCTGATTCCGGCCACGAACCAGATTGTCCAGGAATTCGCGGATTTGCTTGCGGTCATCGCCAAGGCCACTGCCGATGACAAAATCACGCAAGACGAGGCCAAACAAATCCGCGCTCGTTGGGAGGAATTGAAAACGGTGACGGAAGGTTTTGTGGCCTGTTGCGAGGAAGGGAATTTTGCCCACATCCGAAACCATGCCGCCAAACACGCAGCGACGAATCAGGGATGAGATAGGGAGCGCACCGCACCCCGGGTGCGGTTCGACGCGCCCCGCATCGAACACAAATGCAGCAGCACAATCTTCTTCTCCGGCTTTCGGTTTGCCGGCCAGACAAGCCGTGACTACAAACCATGAAACTTAAGAGCCGTATTTCTTCGCGGGCTTGTCATGCAATGCCAGCGCGGCACTGGCGCGGGAGGAAGGATACTTTCGCGCTTTGGACTTTGGCGTGCGTTTCGAGAGATAAAGCACTTCCACGCCCACGACGGCATTCTTCCGGTCGTAATCCACAATCACACCCGGGGCAATCTCTTCCGACTCGATGATCTTGGAATCGTCGAGCCGCAGATAAAGCGCGTCCGCTTCTTTGTCCACGTGCAATCTCATAGCTTGCCTTTCATCTTACGGTCAAAGAATACACTCACCACCCGATTCGGTTCAACTGCCCTGTTGACCGCCACGCACAACACGCGCCCGCCAAATTCGGGGATTTTCCGGTAACGACGCTCCACCGTCGCATCATCCGGGTCTGGCAGACGCAATTCCGGGCTGGCCAGCGTGCGTTCCACCCATGCAATCGGAATTTCACGTTCGGCCAATGCCTTTTTCGCGTGCTTTGTCAGTTCAAATTTCATCCGGCTGCCTGGCGCGACAGCGGAACAGAAGTTGGCCGGCGACTCAATTCAAAAACCGTTAATGATTCGCACCGTGCGCTGGCGCACGCGGCAGGCGACGATTTTATTGCGCCGCTTTTTTCTTTGAAATCGTGTGCGTGGCGTGGCCGTAAAAAACGTCGGCACATTCCATCAGCGTTTCGGACAGCGTCGGATGCGGATGCACGGATAGCGCAAGGTCCTCGGCAGTCGCGCCCATTTCCAGCGCCAGCACGGCTTCGGCAATCAATTCGCCTGCGCCCGCACCCACGATGCCCACGCCGAGCACGCGGTCACTTTCGGGATCAATCAACATCTTCGTCATGCCGTCCGTGCGGTCGAACGACATGGCCCGCCCCGACGCCGACCACGGAAATTTCGCCACTTCGTATTTCACGCCGCGTTCCTTTGCCTCGGCTTCGGTCAGACCGCACCACGCCAGTTCCGGATCGGTGAACACCACCGCCGGAATGACAATGTGTTCAAACACGCTGTTCCCGCCGTTGATGACTTCGACGGCGATGCGCGCTTCCTTGTGCGCCTTGTGCGCCAGCAAAATGCCGCCCGCGATGTCGCCGATGGCGTAAATGTTCGGGTCATTGGTTTGTTGATGCTCGTTGACCTTCACAAATCCTTTTTCATCCAGCTCAACCTTGGTATTCTCCAGACCGAGATCGGCGCTGTTCGGCGCCCGGCCTACGGCCACGAGCACACGGTCGTAAAGTTCGGACACCTTCTGGCCGTTGTATTCCATCTCAACCTTGATTTGTTTGCCGGCAGTGGCCATTTTCACGACCTTCGCCTTGAGCCGGATTTCCTTGAACATCTTTTTCGCGTTCGCCACGACGGGCCGCGCGAGGTCGGGGTCGGCGCCGGCGAGCACATTGTCGAGCGCCTCGACGACCGTGATTTTGCTGCCAAGCGCGGCATAGACGGTGCCGAGCTCCATGCCAATGTAGCCACCGCCGACGACCAGCAGATTCTCCGGAATGTCCTCGACTTCGAGTGCCTCGGTCGAAGTCATGATGAGCGGATTACCGAGGTCGAACACCTTGGGCAACGCCGCGACCGAGCCGACGGCGAGAATCGCCTTGTCATACTGGATGAACTGCTGCCCCTGCTCCGTCTCGACGCGCAGCGATTGTGAACCTTCAAAATAACCGCGCCCTTGTATCACCTGTACGCCGCGCATCTTGGCAAGCGTGGCGACACCGCCGCCGAGTTTCTCCAAAATGGATTCTTTCCACGCGCGGAGCTTCGACAAATCCACCGTCGGACGCGCGAACGTAATGCCACGATGTTCGGATTCCTTTGCCGCGGTGATTTGGTGCGTCGCGTAAAGCAGCGCTTTCGACGGAATGCAACCGCGATTCAGACAAACGCCGCCGAGCCGCTTCTCGCGCTCGACGAGAATGACCTTCATGCCCAGGTCGGCTGCATAAAACGCCGCCGCGTATCCGCCCGGCCCCGCGCCGACAACGACGATTTGAGTTTTAATCGGATTCATGTTAAATCTTCCTCTTCGTCCTCGTTCTCGTCCTCGCCCTCGAAGAGCGTGAACTGTAGCTCACCTTCACCGCCGGCATTTCCGCTGATTGACATCCGCAAGACTCTTCCCTCAGCACCGCTGGTGAATCAAAACGATCAATCAGTCCACAAAGCATCGAAACAATTCGCAGCAACATTTGCTTTCCCTCTTGAATCCGTTCCGATGTCGCCACCCGTTTGGCAACCAGCGCGTCCAGGCAGGCCGCACATTCAGTCGCCGAACCGCGCGCATCATCAAAAAACTTTGCCCGCACTGGACGCTGACGCTTGCCGTTGCCTTCTGCGGTGTTGAGCAACGACGAAAGGCTGGCCCGATCCAGTTGGTCGCAAACTTCGCGGGTTTTGCCTTTCGCCGAAGCCGCAGCCTCTTCCAGCAACGGTGTCACCCACGCGATGAATCGCAATTCGAATTGATAAACATCCAGCTTCTCGTGGTCGAACATGACCGCCAGCGCCTTTGGCGCCGCACCTTTTTCTATTTGATATGAGTTCATTCGATTACGAGGACGAGAACGAGGAGGAGGACGATTTTTACAGCCGCACCGCGTCCTCGCTAAAATTCTCCATCGCCTTCACCAAATCCACGATGAACCGCGCCGCTTCGCCGCCGTCAATCACCCGATGATCGTAGGACAAGCCCAACGGCGTCATCATGCGCACGACGATTTTGCCGTCGCGAACGACCGGCTTCATTGTGCCGCGGCCAAGACCGAGAATGGCCACCTGCGGTTTGTTCACGATGGGCGTGAAATGCGCGCCGCCGATTGCGCCCTGATTCGAAATGGTGAATGTCCCGCCCTTGAGCTCTTCGGCGGTCACTTTCCGGTCACGGGCCTTTTGCGCGAGTTGTTCCAGTTCCTTCACCAGCTCGAGCATGGACTTTTTGTCCACGTTGCGAATGACCGGCACAATCAAGCCCTGCTCCGTATCCACCGCGATGCCGATGTGGAAATACTCCTTGATGACAATTTCGTTGGCCACCTCGTCGAGACTGGAGTTGAAAATCGGATGTTTCTTCAGCGTCTCCACCAGCGCCTTGAGCACGAACGGCGTGAGCGTGAGCTTCGCGCCTTTCTTTTCGTAAGCCGGGGCAAACTTTTTGCGCAACGCGTTCAGTTGCGTGAAGTCGGCTTCGTCAAACTGCGTGACGTGCGGAATTGTGTTCCAGCTTTCCGACAGCCGGCGCGCGATGACCTGGCGCAACGGCGTCACCGGCTTCTTCGTCACCGGTCCCCATTGGGAAAAATCAATCTGCTCGCCGACCGGTTTCGCAGGCGCGGCTCCGGCGGCGGGCCTGGGTTTGTCTGCCGCCTTTTGCAAACGCGCGATGTAAACGCGAATGTCGCCGACGCCGATGCGCCCACCGGCCTCGCTGCCGCGGACCCGGCTTAAATCAATGCCCAGCTCGCGCGCGAGCTTGCGCACGGACGGCGACGCGACGGGCGCGGCCACCCGCTGCGGGATTTCATCCTCTGCCTCGTCAGGTTCTTCGGGTTCCAACTCCGGTTTGGCGTATTTTGTGGTGGGGGCGGCGGCAGGCGCCGGCTCTCCACCGCTCAGCGAGATCAGGCGCTGGCCGATGGTGATTTTGTCACCGGGCTTGACGTAAATCTTCGCGACGACACCGGCGGCGGTGGAGGGAATCGAGGCCACGGCCTTCTCATTTTCCAACTCAAGAATGGCCTGGTCCTTGACGACCGTGTCGCCTTCTTTCACGAAGACGTTGACCACGACGCCGGAATCCGCGCCTTCACCCAACTTGGGAAGTTTTACATCCATAAATTAACAGGCCGAATACTCTGGAGAAAAGCGCCTCCACTTTCCAGTAATAAATTCCCCATGAAAATATACACCTTTAGCGTGAGGCCACTGGTCGCAGCAATTCGTCGCGCTGTGGCCTTGGCGAAGGCGGATGCGCCGGACTTGCCAACTGGTTGAAATACAACTAATCTCGCAACATGGTGAAGAAAGTCTTTCCATTACAAAAACAGAAAGACATGAAGACGAAACTGAAAATTTCCGTCACCCTTGCCATCTCGCTTCTGAACATATCGGGCATTTGTGGACTTAGCGGCAGTGGAGTCGGCGGAGTGCCCAGTCCGCTAGATACCGGCGATTCTCAAAGGCAAGCAGCGGAGCAGGAACAAATCTATCAGCAACAAGCTTATCAAACGAACAACCAAATTTCGTTACTTGTCCCTGCCAGCATTGCGGGGGACACATAAAATTTGAAGTTGGTCAACTGCGCAAAGGAGAAACGCGAACCGCTGAGTGCCCTCATTGTCACCTTGAAACTATTTTATTTATTCCAAACATCGGCACTAGCTCAAAAACACCGCCGAAAAATAACTTGAGTGGACGGAAAAAATCCAATGGGTTTGAGTCGTCTTTATTTCAACTGATCAGACTTGTCTGGTTGGTTGGAGCTGCCTTGCTTGTTGTTGTTTTAATCGTGACCCTGATCGCTTTTATTCTAACTTTTCAACCAGACAAACCAGTAAAAATTCGTTCCGTCAACTACGATGAAATTGCTTTTGTCATTCAGAAAACTCACATACCGGCTGAAAACGACATTGCTGCTGGCGCCTCGCTTCCAACGTCTGTTGCCAATTTTTTGGCCAATCATCAAGGTATTGATTTCAAAGAATTGATGAGCGAATTTAATGCCGTTACTGACGAGCCGGCTCGCGAGGACGCTCGCTCCTCCAAAAGAAAGAATTCTTTTCCTAAAGCCGTTCGTGTATTTCGCGTCGTTCGCGGTTTGATCTTTGACTCTGTGGCCGCCTAGCACAGTTTCGCCGCTCCGTTCGCCTTCTATAATTGCAGCCATGTTCGCAACCGCTTATCCAAAAAATGAGAATCGGCAGCGGCCAGTTTCCCGACAATTTTCACGACGAGTCTTTCTTCAACCGTGGCAAGCTGCGCTTTGACGCCGGAAGGCACATTGAGTCCCGCCGCGCGCCATTCCTTGAGCGGAAAGTCCGTGTTGGCCAGCACCGATGAAATAGGGACGAGCAGCAGGTCTGCGCCACTGCGACCGACGAACGATGGCGGGACGAACTTTGCGGCTGGTCAAATCCGTGAACGGAATCGGCAGGAGGATGACGTCATTTCTTGAGCAGTTCATTGAAGACGTCGTCGGCGTCGTTGTCCCAGGTTTTCATCAAGGCTTCCTCGGAAAGTTTCAGCCACGCCTCGCGTTCCGTGTCGGATTCGATGGTCACGCGCACGCGGGATTTTTCCGGCAGCGACAGCGGCTTTGGCAAAAGAAGCTTGCCGTGTTCGTAAATGGCTTCGACTGTCATTGTCATAACCAGGAAATTACAGGTTTTTTTTCCGTTGGCAAGGTTCATTCCGTCTCCCGCAATGGAAATCCAAAGTCCACTTTGCCCCGGTCGTCAATCCCGAAATTATTTTTGCCGGGACGCACCCACCCGCCATGCCGAAGTTTTAGGACAGGCACCTGCCCGTTTTGCCATTTTCGTTTTAGAGACAGGCTGGAAGCCTGTCCCACATGTCACTTGCTGATTCCGCGCTCGCTGGTGCGGATGAACTGGAGAAGGTGTTTGATTTCGGGCAGCGGCGGCAGTTCGCTTTCGATTTTTGCCAGCGCGTTGGAAATGGTGAGGCCTTCGCGGAACAGAATTTTGTAGGCCTGGCGCAAAGCGTTCTGCGCTTCCTCGGAAATTCCATTGCGCTCCATGCCGACCTTGTTGATGGTGCGCGTCTCCGCCGGGTTGCCGTCGGCAATCATGAACGGCGGCACGTCCTGCACCACCTTTGAGCAGCCGCCAATCATCGCCAGTTTGCCGATGCGGCAAAACTGATGCACCGCCGCCAGCCCGCCAATCACCGCATGGTCCTCGACGGTCACGTGGCCCGCGAGCGTCGCGACGTTGGACATGATGATGTGGCTGCCCAGCGTGCAATTGTGCGCGACGTGGCAGTAGGCAAGAATGTGATTGTGCGAGCCGATGCGCGTGATTTCGCCGTCGCCGGTCGCGCTGTGGACGGTGACGTATTCTCGGAAGGTGTTGCCGTCGCCGATTTCGGTGCGCGTGGCGCCGCCCTTCCATTTCAAGTCCTGCGTCTTCAACCCGATGCTCGCGAACGGAAAAATTTCGTTCTCCTTGCCGAGTTTCGTATGGCCATCAACGATGACATGCGAATGGAGTTTGCACCCGTCGCCGAGCGCCACGTGTTCGCCGATGACGCAGTAAGGGCCAATCTCGCAACCGGAATCGATTTGCGCTTTGGGATGGACGATGGCCGAGGAATGAATCATGAGAAAATTATGATTTTTGATTCACATGCAAGTTGGAGTTCACGCTTTAGCGTGTCCGTGGGATGAGGGCGGTCCCTGACAAGCTAAAGCTTGAACTCCAACAGGACTGTGTAAATCGCATATCGTAAATCGTAAATCCTTCATGCGTCTCGGAGCATGAACGTGACTCCGGCTTCACTCACAATTTCTCCGCCGACCTTGCAAACGCCTTTGGCTTTGCCGATTTTGCCGCGTACCTTCGTCATCTCCACTTCGATAATGAGCGTGTCGCCGGGCACAACCGGCTTGCGCCATTTCACGTCTTCGGCAGACATGAAATACGCCAGTTGGTTTGCGAACTCTATCTGTTGTAAAAGCAAAATCCCGGCGATCTGTGCCATCGCTTCGAGTTGCAACACGCCCGGCATGATGGGGTGTCCGGGGAAATGTCCCTGAAAATAGGCCTCGTTCATCGTCACGTTTTTGACGCCGACGATTTTGTTGCCTTCGATTTTCAGAACGCGGTCCACCATCAGGAACGGCGGGCGATGCGGCAGCAACTTCATGATTTGCTCGACGTCCATCGCGCCGCCTTCGGCAACCAACGGCGCGGGCGCGGCGATTTTGGGCGGCGGCGGGGCGAATGTCTGCGCGGCACGCAACGGTTTTTGCATCTGCGCGACGATGTGCCGGACCAATTCGCAATTCGCCGCGTGGCTCGGCTTGACGGCAATCAAATGCCCGCGAATCGGCCGGCCGAGCAATGACAAATCGCCGACGATGTCGAGCATCTTGTGCCGCACAAATTCCTCGGGATACCGCAGCGGCTCGGTCGTCAGCACCGCGTCGTCGCGGATGACGATGGCATTTTCCAGACTGCCGCCCTTGATGAGGCCGTTTTTGATGAGGAACTCGATTTCCTCGTAAAAACAAAACGTCCGCGCATGCGACAATTCCTCCTCCCAGGTCTTGGGTGTGATTTCCGTGCTGAAAAACTGGGTGAACCGGCCCTGCTTGTCCGCGCTGGTGCAGGTGATTTTGAAGGCGTCATCGGGAAACAGCGTCATCACCGTCTCGCCCATCTGCAACTCGATCGGCTCGCCCGGCGAATATGGCTCGCGCTTTTCCGCCAGCGGTGCGATGCCGGCGTCTTGAATTATTTTGCAGAACTCGCGCGAACTGCCGTCGGCGATGGGCGGTTCGTTGGCGTCCAATTCGATAACGGCATTGTCAATGCCGCAACCCGCCAGCGCCGCGAGGACGTGTTCGACGGTGTGAATTTTCACGTTGCCCCTGATGAGGGTCGTCGAGCGGGTCGTTTCGCCGACATTTTCCACGCGCGCCTCGATTTCCGGTTTGCCTTCAAGGTCCACGCGGCGGAAGCGCACACCGCTGTTGGCGGGCGCGGGCAGGATCGTCATGTTCACCCGGTTGCCGCTGTGCAAGCCGATGCCGGAAAAACCGGCGGGGCGACTGAGCGTCTGTTGGTTAAGCACGGGCAGATTAGACAAAACACAAACGCAGTTGGCAAGCGGCAGATTCGGAGGGCCGAGTTACACGAGGCCCAAAATGTTATGCCCGCCAAAATTCAAGGACTCGCACAGTTCGTCCCCCGAAAGGAAGGCTTTGTAAAGCAACAGCTAAATCATGTCCGCCGCCAGCACGCGCACCGTTTCTTCCAATGACGTCTGGCCGTTGATGACGCGGTGCAGCCCATTTTGCCAGAGCGTTCTCATGCCTCGTTGAATCGCAATTTCTTCGAGGGCCGAAGTTGACATTTTCTTCAAGATCGCTTCGCGGAACGGTTCGTCCACGACCAGCAACTCGGTCACGGGCAGGCGTCCGGAAAAACCGGTGTTGACGCAACGCGGGCAACCCATGCCGTGCCGGAACTGCGCCTCCGACCTCAACTCCTCGGGCAGGACCCTGAGCTGGCTTGGCTCCGGGACATACGATTGGGAACAATCCGGACAATTGCAGCGCACCAGCCGCAGCCCGAGCACGCCCAAGACGCTCGACGCGAGCATGAACGGTTCGATTTCCATGTTGACGAGCCGCGTGAACGCGCCGGCCGACCTGCCGGAGTGGATCGTGCTGAGGACCAGATGTCCCGTCAGCCCGGCCTGCACCGCGATGGCCGCCGTTTCCGGGTCGCGAATTTCGCCCACCATGACGATTTGCGGGTCCTGCCGCATGATGCTTCTCAGGGCGATGGCGTAAGTGAAGTCCTGCGCTGGATTGACCTGCGTCTGGCTGATCATCGGCAGATTAAATTCCACCGGGTCTTCCACCGTGCTGATGCTCACGCTCGTCCCATCGCGCTGCATGACATGGCAAAGAGCCGAATACATCGTGCTCGTCTTGCCCGAACCGGTCGGGCCGGTAAACAGGAGCAAACCGCTGGATCGTTTTAACAGGCGCACCAGCCCTTTCAACGCCGCGTCGTCGAAGTTGAGCGCGTTCAAATCAAACCGCCGGTCGCGCGGATCGAACAGGCGGATGACGATTTTTTCGCCGCGGGTCGTGGGAAAAATCGAGATGCGCAGTTGCACCCCCTCCAATTCCGGCCCGCCCACCGCCGCGCCGTCCTGGGGCGTGCCGGACTGATAAGTGACCAGGTTGGCCATGACCTTGAAGCGCATTGAAATTTTGTCCAGCAACTCCAGCGGCAGATGCGCCACCTCGACCAGCACGCCGTTGACCCGCGCGCGCACCGCGATGGATTTCTCCCACGGCTCGATATGCAGATCGCTCGCACTGAGCTTGATGGCGTCCTGCACCATGCAGTTGACCAGCGCGCTGACCTCGAAGTTCTGTGCCGCGCCTTCGGACTGAAGATATTCAATGGTATAACTCATTACCAGCGTGCGTCTTCGCCGGAGAGTAAAGCGCCGCTTTTGAATTGCAAGGCATGGATTCAATTGATTCCGTCTAAATCGTAATCATAATCTTGTTCTTAATCGTAATCGCTTGAGGGGAATGTATTAAGATTACGATGATGATTACGATTAGGACGTTATCCCGCGACATCATGGATGCAAGGATGACATCCGCCCTCACCCCGGCCCTCTCCCCCAGGAGAGGGAGAATCGTTCGTCGCTCCTTTGAAAATTTATACGACTGGATTGGCCGGACGCTCATCCGCAAAACCAGAAACAATCGAAAGCTATTTCCTCTCCTGGGGGGAGAGGATAAAAGGTGAGGGCGGGCGTAAAAACTCTTTCCACTGAAAACATCGAGAAAGCTTAAAATTCCATGATTATCCGAGCCAATTTTGCGTTCAACTTTTTCTGGACAAACAACTTTGCCGAATTAATAATCGTTTCCATGAAAAAGGATAGGCTGCAAAACCCGCTGTCTACTTAAATGTTAGGCCGCCATAGCGCACATGAACAAACGCTACAGAGCAGACATTCCAGCGTGGATTTTTATCGGAGGGCTTTCATGCTTCCCGTGGTTGATTGTGTGGGGTAACGCATACGCATTACACGGCATAGATGCCACGGGTCTGCTAATTGCGGTCGTGGTGTCGGCATTTGGTTTCGCATGGCTTTTTAGCTTCCGAATCGTATTGACGCCGGATGAGGTGTTTTTTCGCAGTCTGTTCCGCGGTCAGCAGAGCATCCGACACGACCAGATTAAGAGAGTGCGCCTTACTTGGAGATTATGGCGGCGGGGGGCACGAGGCCCGATGCGCCTCGTGATTGAGCCACGCGACGGCAGCGGTGCGAGAGAGTTAGACATCAATGCGAAGGTTTTTCCGAGAGCGGCCATTGATGCTGTTCTCGATTTAGGAGCGCGCGTCGCCGAAGCCGACGACGGCGGGCTACGAGACGGAGTTGTCATGAGAACCTTGCGAGAGTGGAAGCAGCGTCACAAGACATGAGAGGACGGCCTAATACGGGGATAGGCTGCATTTTTCGCGTCTCTGCGTCTTTGCGTTAATTCCGTTCTGAATTGCCGCTTGCCGGACGGTTTTCCTGAATTAACCTGTCAGCATGGCTTGGTTCACTGACCGGCATTTCTTTCTGCTCGCCGTGATGATTTACGGCTTGAGCACGGTGTATTCGGTTTTCCTGTGGCGGATGGGCTTTCGCAAGGACGACCACGTGAATTATTTCCTGCTGCTGGCCGCGTTCGTGCTGCATTCAACCGCCATGTTCGACCGCGGCTTTCGCATCAACCAATGCCCCGTCAACAATCTTTACGAGGCCACGACGTTCATCGC
>JBEKJN010000065.1:0-11916 GCA_050011235.1 Verrucomicrobiota bacterium
GATTTCACCGATCATGATGATATCCGGGTCCTGGCGCAGGATGGAGCGCAGCGCATTGGCAAAAGTGAGGCCGATTTCCTTTTTGGTCGGGACCTGGTTGATGCCGGCAATTTGATATTCCACCGGGTCTTCGACGGTGACGATATTGTAAGCCGGATCGTTCAGCTCGTTGAGTGCGGAATAAAGTGTTGTGGTTTTTCCCGAACCGGTCGGCCCCGTGACAAGAATAAGTCCATGCGGCGCGTCAATGGCCGCTTTGAACTGCCGGAAGGTGTCGGGATCCAAACCGAGTTTGTCAACGCTCGCGGAGAGAGAGGTCTTGTCGAGGACGCGAAGAACGATTTTCTCGCCGTAGACGGTGGGCAGGACGGAAACGCGCAGGTCGTAATCCTTGCCGCTGACGCGCACGCGCATGCGCCCGTCCTGCGGCAGGCGGCGTTCGGCGATGTCGAGGCTGCTCATGATTTTGAAGCGCGAGGCCAGCGCCAGTTGCAGTTGTTTGGGCGGCGGCGTCGCGTCCAGAAGCGCGCCGTCAACGCGATAGCGCAATCGCATGGTTTTCTCGAACGGCTCCAGATGCACGTCGCTGGCGCGGTCCTTGATGGCTTGGACGATGATGAGGTTCGCGAGCTTGATGACGGGCACTTCTTCGCTGGAAGCGGCGAGCTTGTCGAGGCTGACCTCTTCGGGAGCTTCCCGGACGGTTTCGATGCTATCCGCGTCTGCTTCCGCGTCGCTTCGTTTCTGCGCGTCTTGAATGATGTCTTCCATCGAGCCGCTTTTGGCGGCGTAAAGGGCGTTGAGTTTGTCAATAATGGCCTTTTCGGACGCGATCAACGGCGTGATTTCAAGCTTGGTCATGCGCTTCACGTCGTCAAGGGCGAGGACGTTCAACGGGTCGGCCATTGCAAGGAACAATTTGTTTTCCAGCCTCGAAATGGGAACGACCTTGTGGTTGTGTGCGGTGTCACGCGGCAGCAGTTCAACGATCTCCGGCAGAATGTTCACGCGGGCGATGTTGATCGGCAGGACATTGAGCACTCGCCCCATTGAAACCACCAGGTCCTGTTCGCTGACATAGGATTTGTCAACGATGAGCTTGACGAGGCGCGCGCCTTCCTTCTTTTGTTGTTCGAGCAGTTCCTGCACCTGGGTCGCGCTCAACAGGCCGTCCTCTACGAGGGCGTCGGCGATGCGTTCTCCGAATGATTTGATCTTGGCCATGGCTTAACGAAACGCGTTGCGGAGGTTTGAAATTATTTCCGACGGCGCGGCCAGATACCACAACAACCGGTGCGAAGTGGCTTCGGCCAGTTCCTTGGCCGCCTGCTGGTTGAACGGGTTGGCCGTCGCCACCAGAATCGCCTTGCTCATCCGGTCAAACGGCAGCACGCACCAGCGCCGGCATACTTCCGCCGGAAAACCGCGCGTCAAGTCAATGTCCACGTCATAGCGGTCCAGCGGTATGAACGCCGCGCGCGATTTGTCGGTCAGCAGCTTGAGTGATTTTTCAATGTGGAGAATGTTTTTTTCATGCAGCGTGTGAATGAACGGTTCGGCCGCGTCCGGCGGCACCACCGTCAAGTCCGGCACGCGCCAGCACAAATCAAAATCGCCCGCGCTGATGAGCTTGCTGTCAACGAAAATCTTTTGCATCGCCTGACGGCCGTCATTGATTTCCACCG
Source organism: Verrucomicrobiota bacterium (assembly GCA_050011235.1). Lineage (GTDB taxonomy): Bacteria > Verrucomicrobiota > Verrucomicrobiia > Limisphaerales > UBA11358 > UBA11358. The sequence continues at coordinate 1,686 of JBEKJN010000065.1, forward strand.
CCTCTGGCGTGCGCGCCTTTTGGCGCAGTTTCGTCTCTTCCGACGGGGCCGCCAGCGCCGCCGGCTCTGCGGCCGCCGCCTCAATCGTCACGTTGCTGGCCTTGTCTTCAATTTGCTTGAGCGCCGTCTGCACGTCCGCGTCGTCCGGGCGGCGTTGCAACACTGTCTCGTATTCCAAAATCGCCGACGAGAGCTGGCCTTGCTGCATGTACGCCTGCGCAATCCGTTTGGACGTGTTGATCATGTCCTGCTCACGGCCCAGCTTCGAGTAAGCCTCCTTGAGAATTTCCAGCGACTGGCAATCGTTTGGCTGCGACTGCACAATAACCTCGAACATCTCAATCGTTTGCAACAATTGAGCTTCTTCGCCCTGATTTTGTGTCAGCGTTGTCATGCCATTGAATTCCCCTGCGCGGGGTTTTAACAGCAATACCTGCGCCATTTTAATGCGCTTTTTCCTGCAAAGCAACGTTGCTTTCCGTCTGCGTCTGCGGAATCGTAACGCCATCCGGCAGTCAACCCCGGAGTTAAAATGGCGCAACCGACACCCGTCATGGAACCGGCGACCGGCGAACGCCTCCTGCGTTTCGTCGGTGACCGCGTTCGCTTCTCCGTGCGCGGCGCCGGCGCGTTCTCCGCCCGGCGCGTCCTGCTTCGCACCAATCTCGGCCGTGCCGCCGCGCGCCGCCGCGAAATCATCGCCGCCCACGCCGGCGGCGCCGTTCACGCCGGCGCATCCTGGCGCGATGTGCCGATGCGAAAAACCGGCGACGGCTGGGAAATCGAATTGCCGCTTGCTGAAGTTGGTTTCTTCAAAGCCAAAGCATATTTGCTCGGCGAAAAAAACTGGCAGTATTGGCCGGAAGGTCCGGACGTCGGCATCGGTGTGCATCCGAATTTCGCCCGCACCGCCAGCACCATTTACTGCGCCTTCACGCGGCTGTTCGGCGCGACAAAAAATCTGTCTTCCACGCGCGACGAAAAACTCGAAGCGCAAATCAAACCGCTTGACGAAAAGAATTTCAGCGTCATCCCGCCTTCCGGCAAACTGCGCGACTTCGCACGCCGGTTGCCGCACATCATTCACACCCTCGGCTGTCGCATCGTTCACCTGCTGCCGGTGCAGCCCGTGCCAGCGACGTTCGCACGGTTTGGCCGTTTCGGCAGTCCGTATGCGAGTCTCGATTTGATTGCGATCGACCCGGCGCTGGTCGAATTCGACCGTTGCACCACCGGCGTGGACCAGTTTTGCGAATTGACCTGCGCCGCGCATTCGCTCGGCGCGCGTGTTTTCCTCGATATTGTCATCAATCATACCGGCTGGGGCTCGACCTTGCAGGAAAATCATCCCGGATTTTTCCTGCGCCAGCCCGACGGCACGTTCGCCAGCCCCGGCGCGTGGGGAACAACCTGGGAAGACCTCGTCGAACTGAAGCAGGACAACGTCGCGCTTTGGGACAAAATCGCCGAGGCACATTTGATCTGGTGCCGGCGGGGCGTGGATGGGTTCCGGTGCGATGCCGGTTACAAAATTCCCGTGCCCGCATGGCAATACATCATTGCCCGCGTGCAGGACGAATTTCCCGAAACCATTTTCCTGCTGGAAGGCCTCGGCGGCTCGTGGGAAGCCACCGAAGCGCTGTTGACCGAGGGCGGTATGCAGTGGGCTTACTCGGAGCTTTTCCAAAATTACTCCGGCCGCCAGGTTGCCGATTACCTCGATTACGCAAACCGCCAGAGTTCGCACATCGGCACTTACATTCATTACAGCGAAACGCATGACAACGACCGCCTCGCCGAAAAGGGCCGCGCGTGGTCGCTGCTGCGAAATCGTCTTTGCGCGCTGACAAGCGCAAGCGGAGGATTCGGCTTCACCTGCGGCGTCGAATGGCTGGCCGCCGAAAAAATCCGCGTCCACGGCTGCACCGGATTGAATTGGGACAGCCGCGACAACATCATTCCCGAACTCGCACAACTGAATAAACTGCTCGCCGACCATCCCTGCTTTTTCGATGGCGCAAAACTCACACGCCTGAGCGCGCCCGATTCGCCGGTCTATGTGCTGCTCCGCGAGTCCGCCGAGGGCAAAGATTCGGTTCTCGTCCTCGTGAACACAGATGTCGGAGAGGAAAATTCAATCACGATTTCCAACTCCGAACTCCGAACTCCGAACTCCGAAGTTGACCTGCTCGAGCAGCCGCTGCCAGAACTGTCCGCCGAAAACGACAAAATCACTTTCACGCTCGCGCCCGGCGCCTGCCATTGCCTCGCGCCGACGGCGGAACCACGCGGCTTAAGCGGCGGCGCCTACCGACGCGCCCGCGCGCAGGCCGCTTGGTCGCTCGAAGCATTGAACAAAATCGTGCCGATCGAAACGATTGATGACCTCGATTGGCGCTGGCTCGCTGAACAAGTCGAAAACTCGCCCCCCAATTTCCTCGCCGCCGCCAGCGCATTTTCAGCGCACGCCGGCAAAAATTCACTCGCTGTACTGCTGCGCGACTGCGAACAGCAAAAAAGCTTCCCACGCGTCGTCACTTGGACCTTGCTCGACCACCGCCGGATCACACTTGTGCCGCCCGGCCACTGGCTGTTGGTTCAGGACAGCGCGCCGTTCCGGGCCATTTTGGAAGTGAGCGGGGCGCAGTGCGCAGTGCGAACCGTACAGCAGGTCCAGTCCATCACCGTTCGCGGCGGCCATGTCGCCTGTTTTCCGCCACGAGCTGCGGCTGCGGACACCGAATTGATTTTGGAGCGTTACGCCGCCACTTCGCAAAAAGTCAACGCCATCATCCGTTTTCTTTCCGCCATTCCGAACTCCGAACTCCGAACTCCGAACTCCGATGCCCTCGTCCTTCTTACCAACGGTCACGGCGGCATGGCGCGGATTTGCGTGGACTTGGGCCGCGTGAATTCCAAATACGACTGCGTGCTCGGCGCCAATCTGGATCCAAACGTGCCGGTGGACCGCCATGTCTTCGTCAAACGCATCCGCGCCTGGGTCAACGCCGATGGTTTCCTCTCACCGCTCAACTTAAAAAACCTCGCTGCGTTCAATGTCGGCCCGCCTGCACTCTGGCGGTTCATCGCCAACGCTGGAGATGGCCGCACTGTCGAAATCGAACTGCGCGCGGAAATGGTCGAAGGCAAAAATACAACGGTCTTGTATTTCAGCCGTCCGACTGAAAAACACGCGCACGGCAAACAACTGCCCGCCGACGCCGACGTGCGCCTGACGGTGCGTTTCGACATTGAAGATCGGAATTTTCATTGGGAAACCAAACGCAACGGCGGGGCAGAATTTCATTTTTCCACCAACACGCACACTCTGTCTAAACTCCGAACTCCGAACTCCGAACTTCCCAAAACCGGCTTTGCGTTCACGCCCGCTTCCAACCGTCAGTTGCATGTGTTCGCAAGCAGCGGCGAATATCATCCGCAACCGGAATGGTGTGAGAACATCCCGCACCCGGTCGAGCAAAGCCGTGGCCAGGTTGGCAGCGGCGACGCTTACAGTCCCGGCTGGTTTGAATTGCCTTTGCCGAAAGGCGCGAGCGTCACGCTCGTCATCACGGCAGAAACGGATGCGCAATCGTTTGGAGTTCCGCCTTCAGGCGGCCCAGACCGGCTAAAGCCGGAACTCCAAACCTTCGAGGCGCAGTTAATTCGCGCCGCGCAACAATTTGTCGTCCGCCGTGACGAGGGCAAAACCGTCATCGCCGGTTATCCGTGGTTTCTGGATTGGGGGCGCGACTCGCTGATCTGCGCGCGCGGACTGTTGGCGGCGGGCATGGCTGCGGAAGTGAAACACGCGCTGCTCACGTTTGCACGATTCGAGGAAAACGGCACGTTCCCCAATACGATTCATGGTGACGACGCGTCGAATCGCGATACCTCCGACGCGCCGCTTTGGTTCGCGCTCGCGTGCGAGGAACTGGCCATTCAAAATTCAAAATTAAGTAGGAGCCGAGGTAACGAGGCTCAAAATAAAAACAAGTCAGAGACTCCTCACGTCGTCTCCTACGAGTTTGAAAAAAACTTTTTTGACACGCCCGTTGACGCCAATCGCACGATCCACGACGTGCTGACGAGCATCGCGGAAAATTATGCTCGCGGCACGCCCAACGGCATCCGCATGGACGCGGATTCAGCACTGATCTGGAGTCCGGGCCATTTCACGTGGATGGACACGAACCATCCCGCCGGTACGCCGCGCGAAGGTTATCCGGTCGAAATTCAGGCATTGTGGATCCGCTTGCTGCGGTCGCTCGAAAAAGTCAACGCGACTGCCGAACAAAAAAAATGGAGCATGTTCGCGGAACGCGCGCTGGCTTCGCTGGAGAAACTTTTCTGGCTCGAAGAACGCGGTTGGTTTGCGGACGTGTTGATTGCGAAAAACGGCCAATCCGCTGCCGAGGCAAAGGCGGATGATGCACTGCGCGGAAATTATTTGTTCGCCGTGAGCCTCGGCTTGGTGACCGGCGAACGCGCCAAACGCTGTGTTGAGGCGGCACAAAGATACCTCGTCGTGCCCGGTGCGTTGCGTTCGCTTGCGCCGCTGCCGGTTTCCATTCCGTTGCCAATTTACGGCAACGACGGCCGGCTTTTAAACCATCCGGTCGAACCTTATTGGCCGCGTTACGAAGGCGACGAGGACACACGCCGCAAACCGGCCTATCACAACGGCACCGCATGGACGTGGACCTTTCCAAATTTTTGCGAAGCACTGGCACGGGCATGGAGTTTTACGCCGGAAGCCGTCGCCGCGGCGCGGGCGTATCTCGGCAGCATGGAACGATTGATGGACGAAGGCTGCCTCGGCCAGATTCCCGAAATCCTGGATGGCGACGCCCCGCACACCCAGCGCGGCTGTGACGCACAGGCGTGGGGAGTGACGGAAGCATTGCGTGTTTGGAAACTGCTGGATGGTCGTTGAATAAAAAACCGCGTGACCATTTCCTTGTTTCAGTTGTTGTTTTGTCTGGCAGCAGGTGTGGCACTCATCATCCTGTTGACTGCGAGATACCGGGTGCACGCCTTTTTTGCCCTCCTGATTGCTTCGTTCGTGGTGGGATTGGGCGCAGAACTTCCCGTACCCGATATCATCAATGCCATGAAAGACGGGTTTGGCAGCATCATGAAGTCATTGGGATTCATCATTGTTCTGGGAACGGCACTGGGCATTTTACTTGAACATACCGGCAGCACCAGGGTGATGGCTGCTTTCATTCTGCGAAAAGTCGGTGAACGCCATGCGGCGCTGGCAATAAGCATGACGGGCTTCATCGTGGGATTACCCATCTTTTGTGATTCGGGATATATCGTTCTTAGTGGGTTGAACCGGTCACTGGCCAGACGCACCGGCATCTCCGTGGCGGCGATGGCGGTTTCCTTGGCGACGGGCCTGTATTCCGTGCATTGTCTGATTCCGCCGCATCCCGGCGCGACCGCCGCCGCCAGCGTCATCGGCGTGGACTTCGGGAAATTGATTTTGACAGGAATTTTGGTGGCGATTCCGGCCACGGTGGTCGGCTATTTCTGGGCCAATTTTGCGGGTAAGAAAATTCCCGTGACGATTGCGGACGCGGAAATCAAGGTCGAAGAAACGTCACAACCGCCTTCCGTTATCAAGGCATTTCTCCCCGTGGTGGTGCCCATCATTTTAATCGCGACGAAATCTTTTTTGACCATAAAGACGTCCGCCGCCCAAGGATGGTGGCTTTCCGCGTTGCTTTCATTGGGCGACCCGGTGATCGCGTTGGCCATCGGCGTGTTGCTGGCGTTTAATTGCCAGCGGGCCTGGAAGAAACATGCCGTGGGGCAATTATTGCAGGAAGCAGTAGAAAAAGCCGGCAGCATACTGGTCATCATCGGCGCAGGCGGGGCTTTTGGAGCGGTGCTGGCGGCGACTGATATCGGCCGGTATTTCAGTCAGACGTCGGCGCTGGACGGTCTCGGCATCCTGTTTCCGTTTTTGGTCACCACGGTTTTGAAAACGGCGCAGGGGTCGTCCACGGTCGCCATCATTACCGCCGCGTCCATCGTTCAACCCTTGCTGCCGGCCTTGGGACTGGCAACGGAGAAAGGCCAACTGCTTTGTGTGCTGGCCATGGGCGCGGGATCCATGATGATTTCCCACGTGAACGACGCCTATTTTTGGGTGATTACGAAATTCTCCGGACTGGAAATGAAAACCATGCTGAAAGTGTATTCGGTCGCTTCAGTGCTGATGGGGCTGGTTTCATTGTTGATGGTTTATTTGCTGTCTTTGATCCTGCCGTAATCTCACCGTGCATATCCTGATTGCCCCCAACGCCTTTAAAAACAGCCTGGATGCGACTGCCGCGGCAGAAGCAATCCGCGAGGGATTGCAGCAGAGCAAACTAAAATGCACCTGTGAATGTTTTCCGGTCGGTGACGGGGGAGATGGAACGGCCGCCCTGCTGATCCCAAAATGCGGCGGCACGATCGTGCCCGTCGAAGTCCACGATCCATTGGGAAGAAAAATTCGCGCCACAGTCGGATTGATTGGCAACGGCAACACGGCGGTGATTGAAATGGCCGATGCCTCCGGGTTGCGGTTGCTGCGTCGTGAAGAGTTTGATCCGTTGCACGCCACCACCTTTGGCACCGGCGAGTTGATAAAATGCGCGCTGGACAAGGGCGTCAACAAAATCATCCTCGGCATCGGCGGCAGCGCCACGGTTGATGGCGGCACCGGTATTTTGCAGGCGCTGGGTGGCCGTTTTCTGAATGCCAGCGGGAAAATTTTATCGAACCTGCCGGAAGACCTTGTCGCGGTTGAATCCATTGATCTGTCCGGTCTGGATCAGAGAATTCTGCATTGTGCCCTGACCGTCCTTTGTGACGTGGAAAATCCGCTGCTCGGCGAAGCGGGCGCGGCAAAAGTTTTCGGTCCACAAAAAGGAGCAACCGGTCCGGTTATCGAAAAGCTGAAAACAGCTCTGACAAAGTTACGTGACGTCGTACTCCGGCAAACCGGCAACGATCTGGCAACGATCAAACGGGGAGGCGCAGCCGGAGGCGTGGCCGCTGGGTTGCACGGGTTGCTGGACGCAAAACTGGTGAATGGAATAGATCATTTCTTGGATATTACCGTCTTTGAAGATGCTTTGCAGAAAGCTGACCTCGTCATCACCGGCGAAGGGCGCATGGATGAGCAAACGTTGCATGGCAAGGGGCCGTTCGGTGTCGCCTTGCGGGCAAAAAAGAAAAATATTCCAGTGATTGGCCTGGGCGGCAGAGTGGAGCCGGGAGCGCACGTTCAATTGCGAAAATATTTTGCCGAGCTGTTGACCATCAGCGACGCGTCCGTTGAATCGGATAAAGTCATGAAAAATACCGCAGCAGACTTGCGGCGGACGGCAACGGAATTGGGGAACCGGCTGGCGGCGAAGGCGTAAGTGGAATCATGTCGATGATTTTCGAAAGGACAATGAAAATACGTTAAATCGTCACGTCCGGCAACTTGCTGATAGCTGCTCGCGTGTCGTCTGCGTTCAGATGCGTGTAGCCGCGCGAGACGACTTCCGAATCATGGCCGACGATCATTTGTGCCAGCGCATTGCTCGCACCGGCGGATTTCAGCCATGTCGTGAACGTGTGCCGCAGGGAATGGAACGAAAGCTCGCTGGTCTGCCGCTTGGCATCGCGTCCCTTGCCGCCGGTTTTGGCTTCGGCTTTTGGCCGCGTCTTGACCAGTCCGGCAGGCGCAAGGATTTCATCGTAAAACTTGGTGGAGATCGTGCCGGTGTGTTTCTCCGCCATTGCCGCCGCCTTCGGGAAAACGCAGGCGTCCGGCTGGTCGCTGGATGACAGGTTTTCCAGATAATACGCCAGCGGTTTCGCCATGTAGAAGGACAGCCGTTTGCCGGTCTTGCTCGTCACGAAGGACATGCAGCGTTTATCCAAGTCCACTTGCTGCCACGTCAGCCCGGCCACATCGCCGAGCCGTTGCCCGGTATAAAGGCCGGTGAGAACCAGACCGCGCCATTCACCGCCCGCTTCATCACAACGCTTCAAAACCCTGCCGACTTCGGCCAGCGTAAAACCGCGCCGCTTGTTTTCGCCGCGTTGCTTCAAGATGTCCACCTTCGCGGCCACGTTCTTTTCAACCAAGTCCTGCTTCTGCGCGGAATTCAGACAGGCGCGCAGGACTTTCAATTCCATGTTCGTGCTGGTTGCGGACAGCCGTTTGGCGACGTAATCGCGGTAGCGCAAAACGTCGTTCACTTTCAGGGCGTCCAAATCTTCGCCTGCCTTGCTGCCGAGAAATTCCAGAAAACGGCGCAGACAGGTTTCGTAACGTTCGTGGGTGCGTGGTTCTGCTTCCAGTGTTTTGGTTTCCAGCCAGCGCTTGCACCAGTCGCGGATCGTCGCGGACGGCAACGTCTGGCCGGACGCCATAAGAATGTCCGCTACGCCCTGCGCTATCACTCGCCGCGCCTTATCGGGTGAGAGTTTCGCGCCGAGTGCCGACGCCTTCGCCCATGTACCACAGATTTGCCGTGCCTGCCGCTTGTCAGTGGCCTTGGTGCTTCTAAAATGCCTTGCGCCATCCGGCGTCTGATAGGCACAATACCAGTAAGGTGACTTTTTGCGCGGGTCTTTGTGAAGACTTGCCATAGATGAGTCATAAAATAGTCATAACGTTCACCCCTGTCAAGGCTGTTTAAGAATGTCGTATTTATTGACAAATTGATGAATTATTGACCTCCGTTCGATTCGATAGTTCGAATCCATCACCTACCACCAGCCTTCGCCCGCAGCGAAGCGAGGACGAAGGCTGCTGCGCCAAAGCGTTGAGCGCGTAGGTGGGCTGGTTCAACATCGTGCCAGCGGGCTTCGGCTCGGCAAGCCAGCAGCTTTTCTCCACTTTTTGATTTGCGACTAATCAAACGCGTGACCGGCACAGCAAAGCACATCTTTGATTTTATGCCGGACGAGGTCTTTTACTTTTATCCGGGCCGGGCCGAGATATTTGCGCGGATCAAATTCCTTCGGATTTTCGAACAACGCTTTGCGAATGGCCGCAGTCATGGCCAGACGCAGATCAGTGTCAATGTTCACCTTCGTGCAGCCGGTGCGGCGTGCGACCTCAATGTCGGCCTCCGGCACCCCGGCGGCGTCGGTGCCGAGTTTGCCGCCGTATTTGTTGATTTCCTCGACGAGTTCTTTCGGCACGCTCGACGCACCGTGCAGCACCAGCGGATAGTCGCCGAGGCCGGCGTCCATGAGCGCCTTTTTGATGGCCTTGAGCCGTTCCAAGTCAAGATGCTGTTCGCCCTTGAACTTGTAGGCGCCGTGGGAATTGCCAATGGCGACAGCCAGCGAATCGCAGCCGGATTCCTTGACAAATTTCACCGCTTCCTCCGGATGCGTGTAATGGCCGCCGTGCGAAAAGCTTCCGCCCACCTCGCCTTCGTCGAATTGCGCTCCGACGAGCTGGCCAAGTTCGGATTCCACCACGCAATTGTGTTTGTGCGCGTATTCCACGACCTTCTTGGTGATTTCGACGTTTTTCTCGAACGGCTCGTGGCTGGCGTCAATCATCACACTGGTGAACCCTTCGTCAATGCAGTCCTTGCATAGTTCGTACGTGTCGCCGTGGTCGAGATGCACCGCAATCGGGATCGTGGAGAGGCTGACGGCCGCCTCGATGAGCTTCTTGAGATAGACCGGGTTGGCGTACTGGCGCGCGCCCTTGGAAATCTGGAGCATCACCGGCGCTTTTTCCTCCTCGCACGCCTCGACGATGGCCTGAAGCAGTTCCATGTTGTTGACGTTGAACGCGCCGAGGGCGTATTTGCCCTTCAACGCCTTCGCAAACAATTCCCGTGTGTGTGTCAGTGGCATAAGCTTTCCGTCTTGTTTGTTGTTGATCGAGTTCGGATTTTTGCAACAGCGTGCAATCATAGCCTAATTCGCTCAAAAGGAAATAAAAAATACAACCGCCAACTGCACGGCATTTGCCATTTTTTTCGGATAAATTGCTTTGCGACCGGGCAATTTTGGACAAAACATCCCTTGTGCAGGCGCGCTTTCTTCTTGGACCCGCCGGCAGCGGCAAAACGTTCCGCTGCCTGGCTGATATCCGCGCCGCCTTGCAGGAAGGCGCGGAGGGTCCGCCGCTGATTTTGCTGGTGCCCAAACAGGCCACGTTCCAGCTCGAACGGCAGTTGCTCACCGATCCTGCGGTGGTGGGGCTTAA
>JBEKJN010000066.1:0-11822 GCA_050011235.1 Verrucomicrobiota bacterium
CGAAGGGGTGCATCGGGTGGTGACGGTGCGGGTGAATGGTGCAAAATCCGTTGCGGATGCTGATGCTGCTGCGCGGGCGGTGGCGAACAGCCCGCTGGTGAAGACGAGCTGGCACGGCGGCGACCCGAACTGGGGACGCATCATTGATGCTGTCGGCTATAGCCCGGCCACGGTGGTGGAAGAAAAAATCGACATCGGGTACAGCGCTCCCGGTGGTCGCAACATTTTGTGGAGTTTGAAGCGCGGGCAGCAGACGAAGGCGACATTCAAGCAACTCTGTGCCGCTGTGTCGCCGAAGGAATTTGATTTGCACATTCATCTGAACCTCGGCAAAGCCGGCGCGGTGATTTACGCCGCCGATTTGACGGAGGCCTATGTGGACTTCAACAAGGGTGATGTGGGCAATCCCAGTTCGCTAGGCGGGTGATTTGAAACCAACCATCAATGAACAGTCAAACGATGACTCCATTGCGATTGCCAATCCGTAAAATTAAATTAAAGATACGCAAAGCGCCCTTCCAAAACGGAAGCCGCTTTTTTGTCGTCATTTGACTTGCAGACAAAAGAACCTTCACCTAAGGTCGACATTGAAACCCATGGCATGGACAAATACAAAAAGGGCAATTGTGTGGGGAACCGTGCTGGTGCTTGTGTTGGTCGCAGCAGTGCTGTTTCTCCAACGGCACAAAATCGCAAACCGGATCATGGTTGCCGGCGGAAAACGCGCCGTGGCAAACCACATCGCCACGCCTGTTGATTTAACCGACAATTACGGCAGGCCAGCTTCCGCTTTTGAGGGTAGCTCGTCTTTTTGGGGGGAAGTGCCCTGGAGATTTCAAGTGTTCCACAACGTGCCGCTCCAGATAGATGGAATCATGTATCTTTGGGGTGCCGGCAATGCGAAAGCGGGCGCGGTCTTTCCAGAACAGATTCTGGGAATTCCCGTGAACCAGAAGTTTGAAACCCTCTACGTTTATCATTGCACCTTTTTCGGATCGCCAAAAAACACCCCCGTTTACGATCTGGTGTTCCGTTACGAAGACGGTGATTCAGCGACCAACACAATCCGATACGGCGTTGACACCCTCGACTTTAACACCCCAGGTGGCAAAAAAATAGTGGGGCCCTCCGGCCCCAATACCAAAGTGGCTTGGGTGGGCTCGTCTTTCACGCCGGACGGAAAGCATCCGCTGCTTTTTAGCCTGACGGCTATTAAAAATCCGCAGCCTTCCCTCAAAGTCACATCCATTGATCTGTTTTCCAGCAAAAACAAAAGTGCCGGTGTCATCCTGGCCATGACGGCCGGACCGTCCGGACTGATGAAGTGAAGCCGCTTTTGCCTGCGCATGATGGTTTCTATCCAAATCGAAAAATCCTTCTGAATTCCAGCCAGGGGATTGTAACCCGCGACGCTTATTGAACATTTGAACTAACCAGAAGCCGCTGGATTTCTCCAGCGGCTTTGGTGTTTCAATCGGAAAGCGTAAATCCGAAATCGTCAATCAGTAGGCAGCTTGCGCGCCTTTGATGTTTTTCTTGCCCATCCACCCGCCTTCGCCAAAAAGGCTTCGGCGCGACAAGGGAAGATTTTGTAAAGTTTGAAGCGTGGCCAGCCGACGAAGGCGACGTTCAAGCAACTTTGTGCCGCCGTGTCGCCGAAGGAATTTGATTTGCACATCAACCTGAACCTCGGCAGGGCCAATACCGTGATTTACGCCGCCGATTTAACCGAGGCCTACGTGGATTTTAACAAAGGTGACGTGGGCGATCCGGGGTCGTTGGGTGGATAATTGCTTTCAAAGGATTTCGTAATCCAAAGCAAAGTCGGTGGGATGAAAGACCGCCTTTCGTGGCCGCACGTGAGGATAGCTGGATGCGAGATTTTTTACGATCGAGTCACGGTTGGCTGCTATGAATCTCTTCAAATCCTTTTTTGTCCTAATTGCCGGATTGTGCAATTGAGCCACAGCAAAAAACTGATCGGTCTTAATTCTCTGCTTCAAATGACGTTTAGCTTTGGCCACAGTCATTGTTCCGGCCAACTGGTATAAAAGTTCAAAAGGATCGTTCAGAGAACTGATAGTTGCTGCCTTGAGAAGATTGTCTTGCAAGGTTTCGAGAATGTGCGAACCAAAATAGCGAAAGAGGAGCATATTTTGACCTTCAATTAATCCCACAAATAACAAAAGCCGCTGGATTGCTCCAGCGGCTTTTAGTCATTTGCGCAGACTTCAGTTTGCCGTGCGTCCGGAGACGCCCTTGGTGCCTTTGGCGATAAGCTTGGCCGATTGCTTTGGTCGCAATTCGCGGGAAGCCGCGCCGGCGCGCCACATTTCGGAATTGTGGATCTGGCCCAGTTCCTTTGCCAACTGCGCCTGGTAGTTGCGCGCGCCGCAGGCGGAGAGCACGCGGGCGCATTCCTTGCCCGATTTGACGCGCTGGTAAAGTTTCTTGAACACCGGCAGGGTGGCCTGCTTGAACTTGGGTTTCCAGTCCAGCGCGCCGCGCTGCGCGGTGGCCGAACAGTTGGAATACATCCAGTCCATGCCGTTTTCATCCACGAGCCGGATGAGGCTCTGCGTCAGTTCCTCGACGGTTTCATTGAACGCTTCGCTCGGCGAATGGCCATGGGCGCGGAGCACTTCGTATTGTGCCTCCATGATGCCGGCCAGCGCGCCCATCAACACGCCGCGTTCGCCGGTGAGGTCGCTGAACACCTCGTGCTGGAACGTGGTCGGGAACAAATAGCCGGAACCGATGCCGATGCCGACTGCCATGCAACGCTCCTCGGCGTGGCCGGTGGCGTCCTGCTCGACCGCAAAACTGGAATTGATGCCCGCACCGGTGAGAAAATTGCGGCGGACGTTCAAACCGGAACCCTTCGGGGCAACCATGATCACGTCCACGTTCTTTGGTGGGATGACGCCGGTCTGTTTCTTGTAGGCGATGGAAAAGCCGTGCGAGAAATACAGCGCGGCGCCGGGCTTGAGATTTTTCTTCACCACCGGCCAGATGGCGCACTGGGCGGCGTCGGAAACGAGCATTTGGATGATGGTGCCCTTTTGCACGGCTTCCTCGATGTCGAACAGCGTCTTGCCGGGCTTCCAGCCGTCTTTCACGGCGCGGTCCCAATCGCGCTTGAACGACCTGGCCTGGCCGACGATGACTTTGAAGCCGTTGTCGCGCAGGTTCAGCCCCTGCGCCGGGCCTTGCACGCCGTAGCCGATGATGGCGATGGTCTCGTTTTTCAGCACCTTGCGGGCCCGGGCCATCGGGAATTCCTTCCGCGTGATGACCTTTTCCTTCGTTCCGCCAAAATCAATCGTTGCCATAACTCAATCTTTCTCGTTTGTGTGTTGGTTCAATGTCTTCAGCCCGTTCAAATGAACTCTTAATTTTAAACATCAGTGCCCGTCCGTCAAATGCAAACGCAATCAGGACTGGGTTGCGGGGTTGTTGAAGGCGTAAAACAGCGTCCGTGCCATTACTTGCGCGGCAGGGCGACCTTGCCCGTGCGCGTGATTTCCTGCACGCCGAACGAATTCATCAATTCGACGAATTTTTCAACCTTGCTTTCGGCGCCGGTGATTTCGATGGCGAGACTCTTGGGTTGCACGTCCACGATTTTGGCGCGGAAAATGTCCGTGATTTGCATCACCTCGGCGCGCGACTTCGAGTCCACCGCCACTTTCACCAGCACCAGTTCGCGGTCCACGTATTCGCCCTCGTGGAAATCCTGCACCTTGATGACGTTGGGCAGCTTGTTGAGCTGCTTGACGATTTGCTCCAGCGTGGCCTCGTCGCCGTGGGTGACGATGGTCATGCGCGACGTCTCGGGGTCCTGGGTCGGGCCGACGTTGAGCGTGTCAATGTTGTAGCCGCGGCCGCTGAACAGCCCGGCCACGCGCGTGAGCACGCCGAACTTGTTCTCCACCAAAACTGAAATGGTATGTCGCATAAATCCCGTTGGAACGGACAGAAAGGCTAACAACCCAAATGAACGGGGTCAATTTGCAAATTCAACTGGATTCGTTTTTAATTAGATTTTGATGGCCTTTTTATGGCATCAATCAAACTTTTGTCTCGAAAAATATCTTCGGATGAACTGGCGTATGTAATCTGCACGATTTGTTGAGGGTCTGTTCCTTGATAAACAAACTGACGAGAAAAGATGATTTGGCTCGACTGTAAGATTGTCATTTTTGAATGAACCTCGAATGCGGGAGCGCCAGAAATTTCCAAATTTGTAGCACTTAAAAACTCAAAACTGTACAATGTAGACGCCGTCTTTATTTGTTCCAGCATCTGTTGCCCGATTTTTGATTGCACGGCTTTTTCAACTTCCTTTTCTGGAATGTGCGCCGCTTTTGCGGTTAGCTCTAATCCTTTTTCCGGTCCGTGACACAACCCGTAAATGCCCAGTGCCACATATTGTTCTAGGGTTAAGTCAATCGTAAATGCCCCTGCACTCAACGCGATGTTGCGATCTGCATTTCGAGCGCGTTGCTGAACAAAAAAGTTTTCTGGCTGATTGAGTCTTTCCCACCCTGCTGGAAAAACGATTTGCGTTCCGCCCGTCTGAAGTGTTACCCCAACATCATCACCGAGACACGTAAATCCTGAAAAAAGGACAAGGCAGACCGCTAACCATTGAAGCTTAAAAAAGGAACGAGTTCGCATATGTTTGATTTATATTTCGTAACTTTTAGTTAAATCATAAATCAAAAGAACGGATTGTGTTCCTTTTCCTCCGCCACCGTCGTCAACGGGCCGTGGCCGGGGCAAATCAACGTTTCCGGCGGCAGCGATAAAATCTGTTCCCGCACTTTTTGCCGCGCCAAATCCCAGGACTGGTTGCCGCGCCCGATGGACCCGGCAAAAATCGCGTCGCCCACGATCGCGATGTGCGGCGCGTCCTCCTGCCAGTTGCCGACGATGTAGGTCACGCCGTCGTCCGCGTGGCCGGGCGTTTCGCGATGCGTGATGCGCAGGCCGCCAAGATGAACAATTTCGCTTGGCTTGTTGCGCTGGTCCACCGGCGCGTTTTTGGAACCGCTGTGCAACCGCACTTTCGGAAAGGTTTCGCGGATTTTTGGCAGCGCTTCGACGTGATCATAGTGCGAGTGCGTGATGAAAACGTGCCGGAGCAGAAGCTGGTTTTCGGCGATGCAATCCAGAATCGGCTTTGCGGCGAAGCCGGTGTCAAACAACGCCGCGTCGCGCGTGACTTCCTCCCAAACCAGATAGCAATTCACGGTCATGCCGTCGCCGGCGGTGGTGAACACGCGCAGTTCGCGCCATCCGCTCAAATCCTTTTCCGCCGGCAGCCAGCCATTGGCAATGCCTTCGAGTTTGGCCGGATTCAAGCCGACCAGCCGGGCGAGTGCGGTGAAGTCGGGTCGTTTGCCGATTTGCCCGCTTTCTTCGAGCGCGGAAAGTTCGGCTTCGGAAATTCCCGCGGCCTTTGCCGCGGCAGCCGTCGAAACGTTGCCCATCGCACGCGCCTTGCGGATGATGTCGCCAGGATGGTCTTCGAGATTCACACCGGAACGGTAAGGGGCACGGCTCGCCACCGCAAGCATTGGACTTGTGCGCCGGCGGATTGCATGCTAAAAAACTGGCGGAGACGGAAGCATATGTTTTTCTCAAAGGGCAATAGGGAGCAAGAGCGTTATTATCTGCTGCCGGGCCAGGGCGGCCCGGCGGCGCGCCGCAAGCAAAAATATTTTTTGAAATGGGCGGTCGTGGCGTGCTTGATTTTCTCCGCGCTCATGGCGTTGGTCATGTATTGGTTCAATTGCCTGCGGCCGTTTTAATGAAGCGGCGGCGCTTGACCCGCCGGAGCCAGTTGTTAGTATTCACATCGAATTTGATGAATTGGTCCCGATTGATCTCAATTTGGGCGGCGGCATTGTGCCTGAGTCTGCCCTTGCGCGCGGAACTGGCCGACGGCGTCAAGGCCATCGTGAACAACACCGTCATTACCTACGAGCAGGTCGAGGAATTCACTGCGCCGGCGGCGGAGGCATTGCGCCGGCAATACGCCGTGCAGCCGGAGGTCTTTCAGCAAAAACTCGCCGAGGCGCTCGACAACAGTTTGGAGATATTGGTGGAGCGCCAGTTGATCCTGCACGAATTCGAGACCAAATATACCAAGCTGCCGGACAGTGTGGCGGACGGACTGGTGCAGGACCGGATCCGCGAGCAGTTCGGCGACCGCGTGACGGCGATGAAATCATTACAAGCGCAGGGCATCACGTACGAACAATTCCGCGAAGACATTCGCGATCAATATATCGAGTCGGCGTTGCGTAACCAAAACGTCTCGCGCGAAATCGTCGTCTCGCCCTACAAGGTGGAAACCTACTACCTTGCCCACCAGGACGATTTCAAGGTTGAGGACGAAATCAAATTGCGCATGATCGTGCTCAACAAAACCTCCGACGACAACACCAACACGCCGGCTCTGGCCCGCGAAATCCTGTCCCAAATCAAGGAAGGCGCGAGTTTTCAGGAAATGGCCTCCGTTTATTCGCAAGGCTCACAACAAAAGCAAGGCGGCGACTGGGGGTGGGTCGAACGCTCCGTGCTCCGCAAGGAACTCGCCGATGTCGCCTTCGCGCTCAAGCCTGGCCAGGTCAGCGACGTGATTGAAACCCCCGAAGCCTGCTACCTCATGCTCGTCGAGCAAACCCGCCCCGCCCACGTCCGGCCGCTCACCGAAGTCCGCGACGACATTGAAAAAAACCTTCGCACCCAGGAACAGGCCCGTGTTCAAAAACAATGGATTGACTCGCTGAAGAAAAAAACCTTCATCCGCTATTTCTGATTTCACCGCGAGTTAAGGCGCGTTTCCCTTCAACTCTCAACAACAACTCTCAACTAAAATGACCGGCTGGCTTGGCGTTTCACTTGGCGACGTGACCGGCATCGGCCCCGAAGTCACGCTCAAAGCCATCGCCGCCGAGGCCAAAAATGACGATGCACGATATTTGTTGATTGGCGATGCTGATTGCGTCCAGCACCTCAATCGGAAACTGGGATTGAGTCTGCCGCTGAAAAGATTTTCCGGTTACGGCGATTCCGGCCGGTTCTTCGTCGCAAATCCATTGGCCGAACCGTTGCCGGAAAATCTGACTGCCGGTTCGTCTGCGGCCGCGAACGCCGCCATCGCCTCGCTGCGCGACGGCGCGGAACGCTGTTTGCGCGGCGAATTGGACGCGCTCATCACTGCGCCCGTCAACAAAGAGGCGATCATCCGCGCCGGACACAAGTTTGTCGGGCAGACTGAATTTCTTTCCGGACTCGCCAACACCAAACGGACGGCCATGATGCTGCTCGGCCATGATGAAAAAGACCGCTGGCTGCGCGTCGCCCTGGCCACCATTCACATTTCCATCAAGTCGGTTCCCGAAAAACTGACGGCGGAAAAAATCGCGCTGGCCATCGAACTGGCCGCGCAAGCCTGTCGTGATTTGGGTTTGCCTCGCGCGCGGGTCGCCGTTTGCGGATTGAATCCGCACGCGGGCGAAGGCGGCGAATTCGGCGACGAGGAAATCAAAGTCATCGCGCCAACGGTGCTTGCCGCGCAAAAACGCGGACTGGATGTCATCGGCCCATTGAGCGGCGACACGGTTTTTCATTACGCCTTGCGCGGAGATTTTGACGCCGTCGTGGCGATGTATCATGATCAGGGGCTGGCACCACTGAAAGCCGTTGCGTTCGACACCGGCGTGAACTGGACGCTGGGTCTGCCGTTCATCCGCACCTCGCCAGACCATGGAACGGCTTACGATATTGCCGGAAAAGGAACCGCCAATCCCTCGAGCATGATTGCGGCAATCCGGCTGGCGAAACAATTGGCAAAGAATAAAAAAATGTAGCGTCGGCGCTGCGCGCCGATTCTGTCGAGCCACAGGCTCGACGCTACAATTTAATCAATTCGCGGATTTTGGATTTGATGTCTCCATCGCGCATCAATGATTCGCCGACCAGGATCGCGTTCACACTGCACTTCTTCAACCGCTCCACATCGGCGCGGGTGTGGATGCCGCTTTCAGTAACAAGCGTAGGACAGGCATCCTGCCTGTCTCCATTTTTAATTTTAGAGACAGGTGAGACGCCTGCCCTTCTTTTTATTCGTTCTGCCAATAGTTCAGTGGTCGCCAAATCCACCTTGAAAGTTTTCAAATCGCGGTTGTTCACGCCGATGAGGGTTGCGCCAATTTTCATCGCGCGTTCCAATTCCGCTTCATCGTGAACTTCCACCAACGCCGCCAGACCGGCTTCGGTCGCCAGCGAATGGAATTTTTTCAATTGGTCGTCGCTCAAAATGGCGACGATCAGCAGGATGGCGTCGGCGCCCCATTCGATGGCTTCGAGAATCTGCCGCTCATCAATGATGAAATCCTTCCGCAGCAACGGCAGTTTCACTGCCGCGCGAATTTGACGGAGATAATCGAGCGAACCCTGGAAAAACTTTTCGTCGGTCAAAACCGACAGGCAACTTGCACCCGCCGCCTCGTATTCTTTCGCAATGAGGACCGGGTCGAAGTCCGCGCAAATTACGCCCGCCGACGGCGACGCCTTTTTGACTTCGGCAATCAGGGCAATGTCACCGTGACGCGGCTGGCGCAACGCGGCGGGAAAGTCGCGTCGCTCGCCGCGTTCGAGCAGGGCATCGCGCAAATCGCCGGCGGCGATCAGCCGCGGTGGCAGTTGCGCGACTTCGCGTTTCTTTTCTTCAACGATTTTATCGAGAATGTTCATGGAAAATGACGAATGAATAAATCCTAACGATTAAAGAATGACGAAGCACAAATGACCAAGTCGTGTGCGCCGTTTGCCATTTGGACATTGGGAAATTCTTTAGTCATTCGTCATTATGGTTTAGTCATTTATTCTTCGTCATCTTTGACGCCTTGCATCCGCTTCGTCGGGCAGCCGGCGCGGAGCCAGCCGTTCACGAACTGGTCAAGGTCGCCGTCCATCACCGCCTGCACGTTGCTCGTTTCGACGCCGGTGCGCAAATCCTTCACCATGCGATACGGCTGGAACACGTAACTGCGAATCTGGTTGCCCCAGGAAATGCTGCCTTTCTCGCCGTAAAACCGTTCCATCTCCGCCTTCGCCGCGTCCTGCCGTTGGGCGTAAATCCGCGAGAGCAACAGTTTCATCGCCGTGGCGCGGTTCTGGTGCTGCGACCGCTGGGTTTGCGACGCAACGACGAGACCGGTCGGGATATGCGTGATACGCACGGCGGTTTCGACCTTGTTCACGTTCTGGCCGCCCTTGCCGCCGGAACGGAACGTGTCCACTTGAAATTCATTTGGTGGGATGACGATTTCCTCGTCGTTTTCTTCGATTTCCGCAATCACGTCCACGCTGGCGAAGCTGGTGTGGCGCCGCTTGTTCGCGTCGAACGGCGAGATGCGCACGAGCCGGTGGACGCCGCGTTCGGCCTTGGCAAAGCCGTAGGCGTTTTCGCCTTGAAGCAGCATGGTAACGCTCTTGAGGCCCGCGCCTTCGCCGGGCAGCGCGTCGGTAACTTCGATCTCCCAGCCGCGCGATTCAGCCCAACGCTGATACATGCGCGACAGCATTTCCGCCCAATCCTGCGCCTCGGTGCCGCCGGCGCCGGCGTTGATGCCCAGAATGCAATTCTTCCGGTCGTGCGGGCCGCTGAGAAAAACCTTCAGTTCCAGCGCATCGAGGTCCTTGAAAAACTTTGTGAGGTCGCGCTCCAATTCCTGCTGGACTTTCGGCTGGGCTTCGGGCGGCTCGGCCTCGCCGAGTTCGAGCATCACGCGGAAATCCTCCAGATGTTTTTCCGCCTGAAGCAGCGGCTCGATTTTGTTGCGGAGGGAATTGGCCTCGTCAATCAGCGTCTGCGCCTTTTCGCGATTGTTCCAGAAATGGTCGGCGGCCATGAACGAATTGAGTTCGCCGAGGCGCTTCTGCGCGGCGGGCACGTCAAAGAAACCTCCGCAGGTGCGCAAGTTTCTCCGTGGCCGTCGTAATTTCCGTTTTAACCGTTTCGAACATGGGATAAAAATACCGAAGCTGCGGGCTGGAAGCCAGAAAGGATTATCCGCGAATTTCGCGAATTAGCGCAAATTGCAGTTGGTAGGGACAGCGCGCTGCGCTGTCCGGACGCCGCAGCGCGCCGTCCCTACCTTAATCACGGAATTGCCAGACGATTGGTAGCAGGGCTAACGGCAAATGCTCCATTGAGCATGTTACTGGTGGCCAACATCCACCGAGCCGTCAGCCATCCCAATATTACCAACAGAATTGCCTAAGCCGTGATTCCTTCCTTTTGCCCACCCGACGCGACTGTTGGTCCAAACGTTCAAAAATCCAGACTGAGCGGGCATGCCATCAACGATCAGATTTGCGTCACCATCAAGAATCGTTTGAGGATCAGTCTTGGCAGCCGCATTGAGGAAATAGCTAATGTTGGTGTTACCAAAACCAGTGGCAAAACTGGGCGCAATGGTGCTTTTCCTGTCCGCTGGGCAAACCAGAATTTTGGGTGTGTTCAACTGGTAAGACATTGCCTGCCACAAAACATAAGCGCTGTCATTGCGGGCTGGCCCTCCCAAGTGATCGTCCGCTGCAGAAAGCAACGGAAATTGGTTATTGTCACTTGCCCAAAGCCGATAAGCAGCGCCGATTTCGTGCAGATTTTTGACACAGTTGATGTTTTTGGAATGCTTTTGTGCAGCCGAAAGAACCGACAAAAGACATGCGCCAAGAAACATTAGCACGGCGACGATGACGATGACTTCCACCAGTGTCAGCGCCTGGTTTCTTTGATTTGAACGGCGCGGTTTCATGGTGCGAAACCGGACTTTTTTTATTTATGGCCGTTGCCGGTGAGCGTGAACGCGTAGAGGATAAGAATGATGATGAGCAAAGCGGCAACGACGCCGATGATGAGGAAGATGTGGTTGACCTTGTTGCTTTTTTTGGAAAATTGCTTGTTGGTGTCGAAACCCGCGGGGCGTCCACCACCCTTTTCCAATTCACCCAAACTGACGCCGCGCGGTATGACCATCGTGCCGTCCGGGGTTTTTTTGGCGGGCGCACCAGTCGGCGCAGGCGCGGAAGCAGGGGCGGATACCGGAGTCCCCGCAGCGGGTGGCGCGCCGGTATCGAGGCGCAGTTCCACGTTGCCGAGGCGCAAGGTCTGGCCGGGTTGCAAAACCCTTTCGGCGATTTTTTCGCCGTTGATGAACGTGCCGTTGGTGGAATCGAGGTCTTTGATGACGACGTCGTTGCCGCGCAAAAGCACCTCGCAGTGATGGCTGGAGACGGACGGCTCGGCGATTTGAAACAGGTTATCCTCCACACGGCCGATGGTGGTGCGATCCACTTTCAACTCATGCGCCCGGTCGGTCATGCCTTGAGTCAGGATAACAAGTTTGGCCATAGTTACGGTGAACCGATTATGACTGCTGCCCGTTTCAAGTCAAACGGAAATCTCATCATCAACCCCGCCGCTCAATCAAGGCGCGGAACTCGGCGAACAGCGGTGTCGAATCATGCGGCCCGGGCGAGGCTTCGGGATGATACTGCACGCAAAAGACCGGCTTCGTTTTGTGCCGTAAACCTTCGACGGTCTGGTCGTTGAGATTGACACGATTGACGGCCACGTCCGGCGGCAGGCTTGCCGGGTCCACGGCGAAACCGTGGTTTTGGGCCGTGATTTCCACCCGGCCGGTCTCGAAATCCTTCACCGGCTGGTTCGCGCCGCGATGGCCGAATTTCAATTTGAAGGTTTTCCCGCCGAACGCCTGGCCGAGAATCTGATGGCCGAG